>JACQRN010000009.1 GCA_016206515.1 Planctomycetota bacterium
CCCCTAAACCGCGCGCCGATGGCGAGCACACTCGCGGCCCAGGCGGTTCTCGACGCCATCGCCGCGGAGCTGGCCGGCCGGAGGGGGATCGACGCGAAGCGGTTTCTCGCGCTGCATCCGGCCGGTGCGCTTGGGGAGATCCCTCGACGGGGCGCGGGGCGGGCTCCGGCATGAAGCTCGCCGCGCGCGCCGCGGGGCTGGAACCTTCCATCACGCTCACCCTCGCCGCGCAGGCGAAGGCGCTGCGCGCGCAGGGCCACCCCGTGATCGACCTGACCGCCGGGGAGCCGGACTTCCCGACCCCCGAGCCGATCCAGGAGGCGGCCCGCGAGGCGATGCGGCAGGGGTACACGAAGTACTCCCCCGCCGCGGGGTTCGCGGACCTGCGCGAGGCGGTCGCCGCGAAGTTCGTCCGCGACCAGAAAATGAAAGTCGCCCCGGAGGAGGTGCTGGTCTCCAACGGTGCCAAGCACGCGATCAGCAACCTGATCCTGGCGCTCGTGGGGCCCGGCGACCGGGTGCTGATCCCGGTCCCGTACTGGTTGAGCTACCCGTCGATGGTCCGCGTGGCCGGGGGGGAGGCGGTTCTCGTCCCCCCCCTGGCGTCCGACCCTCGGCGGCCAGACCCCGTGGCGATCGGGAAGGCGGCGTGCGAGGGGGCGCGGGTCCTGATCCTCTGCTCCCCTTCGAACCCCTCCGGGGCGGTCCTCTCCGCCGAGGAGATCGGGGCGATCCTCCGCGGGGTCGAGAAGAGCGGGTGCTGGATCCTCTCCGACGAGATCTACGAGTTCCTCGTCTACGACGGACAGAGGCACGTCTCCCCCGCCGAGGTCCGGCCCGACCTGCGCGAGCGGACGATCGTGGTCAGCGGCGTCTCGAAGTCGTACGCGATGACCGGCTGGCGGATCGGGTACGCGGCGGGTCCGCGAGACGCGATCGCCGCGGCGACCGCGATCCAGAGTCACACGACGTCGGGCCCGAACTCGATCGCCCAGCGCGCCGCGTTGCGGGCGCTGCAGATGCCGCTTTCCGATCTCGCGAAGATGCGCGAGATCTTCCAGGCGCGGCGCGATGCCCTGTGCCAGGCGCTCGGGGAGGTCCCGCACCTCCGCTCTTCGCGGCCGGAGGGGGCGTTCTACGTCTGGACGGACGTCCGGGACCTGGTGCGTCGCACGGGGGTCGCCGGCGCCGACGCTCTTTGCCAAAGGTGGCTCGCCGAGGCGCACGTGGCGACGACCCCGGGGACCGCCTTCGGCGCGGAGGGGTTCGTGCGGTTCTCCTATGCGATCGACGAGGCGGCGCTCCGCGACGCGGGCGCGCGCCTGCGCGCGTGGGCCGAGCGCGCGGCGCGATAAGGGCCGGGATGAGGAAGGAGAGCCGGGATACCCCCTGTCGTCCCGAGGAGCTATCGATTGGCATTCGAGCGACGAGGGACCTCTGTTCGTTGAAGGACCGACAAACACAGGTCCCTCGGTCCGCGGCAACATCGCGGACCTCGGGACGACAGGCGGTTTCGGGAGCGGCGCTCCTCCTGGTCCTCGGCATCCTCACGCTCCTGGTGACGCTCGCGGCGTCCCTCGCCTTCGACAGCTCGCTGCGCTTCACCGACGCCCGGTCCCGTGCCGAGAGGCTCCAGGCGCAGTACGCCCTGCGCGCGGGGGCCGTCCACGCCGCGTTCCTCCTGCGCTCGGACCGCTCCAACGACCAGCGCGAGGGGCAGGAGGACGGAACGCACCCCACCGACGACCCCGGCGAGCCGTGGGGTTCCGCCGTTCATGAAATTCCGGTCGGAGACCTGGTCGTGCGCATCAGGATCACCGACGAACGCGCGCGCCTCCCCGTCAACGATCTTGTCGACGCGCAGGGGGCCGTGCAGGAGGCTCCCCGCGAGAGGATGCGGCGGCTCCTCGATTCCCTGTCGTGGCGCGATCGGATCGATCCGCTCCTGTGCCTCGATGCGCTCGTCGACTGGATGGACCGCGCCCCGCAGGGGGAGACGGAACTGGGCGAATACGAGGCGCACGCGCGCAACGCCCCGCTCGACACGCTCGACGAGCTGGCCCGGATCCCGTTTCTCGATCCCCTGGTCGTCTCCGGGTGGCGCGGGACCGACGAGCTGGAGCCGTTCCCGGGGCTGGTCGACTTGCTCACCCGCGGCGGGACGCAACCGTGGCAGGTGAACGTGAACACCGCCCCGCGCGAGGTGCTCCTGGCGCTGTCGGCCGGGATGACCGAGGCGAAGGTCCAGGCGATCCTCGCCTACCGCGCGGCGCACCCGATCCGCTCCCTCGACGAGCTCGCCGAGGCGAAGATCCAGGGGATCGACGCCGGGTACGAGGATGGCCAGACCTTCCTCGGGGAGCTCGGCCCCCCCCCGGGTGCGAACGCGCTTTCCGTCACGACCGACCTGTTCCGCGTCGACCTCGAGGCGCTGCGCGAGGGGCGTACCCTCGCGCGCGCCCGCCAGTGTGTCGTCCGGACCCCAGAGGGGGTCAACGAGGTGGACTGGGACCTGGATCCGATCGTGGCGGGGCCGTAGGCGGACGAACGCGCGCATGATCTCGATGTTGACCTCGATTGCCCGGGCGCTGTTCAGGACGCCCGAGAGCATCGCGACTCCCTCTTCGGTGAAGGCAAGCGGGCGGTACTTCCTGTGCATTTCTCGGCCCCTGTTTAAGGTCACAATTTGTGACCTTAAAGCGATGTGCTCCACGGTCGTCAGCCGGAACATGAAGTCGCCTGGGAACCGTTTCCTGTTGCGTCGGACCGCCTGGTTCAGGACCTTCGTCTCCACCCGGTAGAGGGCAGCGAGATCGGAGTCGAGCATGACCTTCCGGCCGCGGAGGAGAAGGATCATCCCCTCAATCCGTCCGGGGGACGTCGACAACGCTCGATCCGTCATGCCGTCGGATTCTAGGGGTGGGGTCGGACGGTTTTTGGAGGGCGGCTCTATACTCTCCCTTCCCATGCGCACCCCGTTGATCGCCGGGAACTGGAAGATGAACACCCTGCGCGCCGGCGCCGTGGCTCTGGCGCGCGCCGTGCGGGAGGGGGCGCCCGCCGACGGCGTCGAGGTCGTCCTCTGCCCGCCGTTCGTGCATCTGGGCGCGGTCGGGGAGGTCCTGCGCGGATCGCGCGTGCGGCTCGGGGGCCAGGACTGCCACGAGAAGCCGGAGGGGGCGTTCACGGGGTCGGTCTCGGCGCCGATGCTCGTCGACGCGGGGGCGACCGACGTGATCGTGGGGCACTCCGAGAGGCGGCACGCTCTCGGGGAGCCGGACGCGCTGGTGGGGTTCAAGACCCGCGCGGCGCTCGACGCGCGGCTCGCGCCGATCGTCTGCGTCGGGGAGACGATCGAGGAGCGGAAGGCCGGCTCCTCCGAGGCGGTCGTCCTGCGGCAGCTGGACGCCGCGCTCGCGCATGTGCGGCCCGCCGAGGCGCCGCGCCTCTCTCTTGCGTACGAGCCGGTCTGGGCGATCGGGACCGGGGTCGTCGCCACGCCGCGGGAGATCGTCCCGATGCACGCGGCGCTGCGCGCGAGGCTCGACGCGCTCTGGGGTGCGGATCGCGCCGGGGCGATCCGGATCCTGTATGGCGGGAGCGTCAACGCGAAGAACGCCGACGAGATCCTGGCGCTGGCGGGGGTCGACGGGGCGTTGGTCGGCGGCGCGTCCTTGACGTCGGAGGGGTTCCTCGCGATCGTGGAGGCGGCGCGCAAGGGTGGTGCGAGCGCAGCCTCGCGCGTGTCGCGTGGGGAGGGGACGAGATGACATGGAAAACTTCCTGACGATCGTTCACGTCTCCGTGGCGGTGCTCCTGGTCGGGATCATCCTGATCCAGAAGGACCGCGGCGGCGGGCTCGTCGGTGCGCTCGGCGGGGGGGGCGGATCCCCGTTCGGGATCAAGACGGCGGACGTCCTGATCAAGATCACCTCGGTGTTGTTCGTCCTGTTCATCCTCTCGGCGCTCGTCCTGACGCGCATGGGCGGCCCTTCCTCCTCCTCCGGGGAACCCCCCGTGGAGGAGGGGGAGTAGCATCGTGACCCCCGCCGGCGCAGGCGCCGGCCCGGCGCGGCCGGCGGAAGGGGGGCCGTTCCTGCGCCGGACCGTCCCCTGCCCCGTCTGCCGGAAGGGCGCCCCGAACCGCTCGATCAAGGTGAAGAGCTACGAGTTCGTCGAGATCGAGCCGGACCGGTACCCGCGCGTGGTCCGCTGGCGCGACGCGGCGTTCCAGGCGGTGCGGCCGAACCACTACCACTTCTGGGCGTGCGTTGCGTGCGGATTCGTCGACGAGGGGGAGTCGTTTCGCGCGCGCTCCGAACGCGCCGAGGCGCCCGCCGGCGTCGCCGAGCTCCTGCGCAAGCCTCCTCCGGCCGTGGCGCTCCTGCGCGGCTGGCTCGACCTGGCCTCGCCGCGCTACGACTTCCGGACCGCGCTGGGGATCCACCTCCTGGGGCTCGCCGTGCAGGACGCCCTCGGCGCGCATCGCGACGCGGTGCTGCGCGCCTCCCTGTCGCTGCGCGCGGCCTGGATGTTCCGCGAGCTCGACGGCCTGGGCGCCGCGCTCGCGCGTCCCGCGGCCCTCTCCTCCGATCTCGCCGCGTTGTGCTCCGCCTGGCCGGAGGCTCCCCTGGACGAGCGCGCGTGCCTGCGCCGGGCCGCCGAGTCGTACCGCGCCCAGTACGACCTGACCCGCGGCGGGGCGGACGCGCGGCGCGACGTCACCCTCCTGCTCCTGCTCGGGGAGATCCGCCGCCGCGCGGGCGACACCGAGCTGGCCGTGGGCGCGCTGCGCCTCGCCTCGCAGACCCTCCTCGGTCCCGGGACGGGGGGCGTCTCCTCCGGCGAGCCCTGGCGCGAGCGGGCGCTGGAAGAGATGCGCGACCTCCGGGAACGGCTTAGGAGCCAGCCGGTACAATCGGGCCCCACATGACGGCCGACGAGATCTCCGCGGCGTTTGTCCAGGTCGGCGCGCGGCAGCAGGGGCACTTCCTCCTCGCCTCGGGGCTGCACAGCGACACGTACCTCCAGTGCGCGCGCGTCTTCGAGCGCCCGGAGGTTGCCGCGCGGCTTTGCGCGGAGCTCGCCGCGCGGTGGAAGCGAGCCGGGGCGGCCGTCCCGCAGACGGTCGTCGGGCCGGCGCTCGGGGCGGTCCTGATGGCGTACGAGATGGCGCGCGCGTTTGGCACGAGTCCCCTCGGCGCGCGCGCCGTCTACGCGGAGCGCAAGGACGGCGTCTTCTCGTTCCGGCGCGGGTTCTCCTTCGCGCGCGGCGAGAGGATTCTCCTGTGCGAGGATGTGGTCACCACCGGCGGCTCCTCGCAGGAGGTGCTCGACGTCCTGCGGCCGTTCGAGGTCGATGTCGTCGGGGCGATCTCCCTGGTCGACCGCGGGGGCGGGCGCTCCCTGGGCGTGAAGCGGTACGAGGCGCTCCTGCGCGTGGAGGCGCCCGCCTGGCCGCAGGCCGAATGTCCCTTATGCAAGCGCGGCGAGCCGGTCGTGGCGCCGGGCACGAAGCAGGCGAAATGAACTCGATGACCGGCTTCGGGGAAGCCGCCGGGCCGTGCGCGGGCGGGACCCTGGCGGTCTGGATCCGCACCGTCAACCACAAGGGGCTCTCCGTCCGCGTGACGATGCCGGACGCCCTGGAGGCGCTTGCCGACGAGGCGGAGCGGCAGGTCCGCGCGCGCCTGGCGCGCGGCTCGGTGGTCGTCCGCATCGAGGCGAGGGGCGCGCCGGGGGCGCTTCCGTCGCTCGCCTCCCTGGCGCCGGTCGCCAGGCGCCTGCGCGCGCTGCGCGCCGCGCTGCGCCTCGACGGGCCGCTCGACCTCCAGACGGTCCTCTCCGCCGCCGGCGGGGCGTCGAGGGGCGTCCGGACCTCGCCGTCCGCGTCGCGTCCTGCGCTCGATCGGACCCTGGGTCGGGCCCTCGACGCGCTTCTGCGCGCGCGCGCGCGGGAGGGGCGCGCCCTGGCGCGGGACCTCAGGAA
>JACQRN010000098.1 GCA_016206515.1 Planctomycetota bacterium
AACGTCATCGACGCGGAGTTCGAGGAGAAGAAGTAGGGCAAGGAGTAGGAGTCAGGAGACGGGAGTCAGGAGACAGGAGTCGGGGCCTGGAGATCGAGCGTCGGGCCAAATCGGTCGCCTTGCCCTCGACGCGAGAGACTCGGACCGCGGACATGGATGTCCGCGGTCGCGAGCGGAGGGGCCGGGTCCCCGCGCCAGACGATATGACGGAGCGGCGCGGGGTGTCCCGAAGCGAGCAGCCGAGGAGGGGCTCCGCCCCGACGAGGCTCCAGCGCGTCCCCGGCACGGATGCCGGGGCGCGCGGTCGGTGGGGCCGATCCGACTATAATGACCTTTCAATCATGTGGATCGTCAAAAACCTCACGATGAAGTCGATCGAACTCCCCGAGGTCGGTGTCTCCATCGGGCCGAAGGAGTTCTTCGACCTGGACGTCGCGGGGCGCGCGGGCGCGGAGCGGTGCGACTCGCTCGCTCGCGCGCTGCGCGACGGCCTCCTCCGTACGGTCTCGAAGCAGGACTCGGGCGCGTCGCCGGACGCCGAGCCGGGGCGTGCACAGCGCAAGGAGAAGCACGAGCGGGTGGTCGCCTATCGCGAGGCGCTCCTGCGCAACGTCCCGGGCGCGCCCGACCCGGCGGATCTCCCCGTGCCCGATGCGGGCCTGCCACCCGACCCGGACGCGGATCCGGAGGAGACGCCCGTCCCGAAAGGGAGGGCCGAAACCGACATCCGCAAGGCGTTCCTGCAGCGTCGTCCGGGCGCGGAACCGTCCGCGGAGCCTGTTGCCGCGCCCGCGCAGGAACCGTCCGCCGGACCCCGGGAGGTTCCCGCGGCGCAACCGTCGGCCGTTCCGCCGTCCGAGGAGGAGACCTGGGGCGACTTCACCCTCCCGGAGTACCTGGAGGAGTTCCGCCGGTCGCTGCTGGCGGATGTGCGGGCGGTATTCGAGGAGTACCTGGGATCCCCGCCGGACGGTACGAATCCGGGCCGCTGACGACATGGATCGTGAGGTCGGAGAGTTCCACGGGCTTGTCGTCGGCGCGCGCCTGGGGGGGGCGGGCGTTGAGCGTCGCGCCCGCGCCCCCTCCAGCCCGCTGCCGCGCCCGTCGCGTCCTTCTCCTGGGCGCGTGCGGCGTCGCGCTCGCCCTGGGCACCGGCGCGGGCGCGCTTCGCCTCTACGACGCGTGGCGCGGTACGACACCCCGTCCCGGGTCCCGTCGTTCTTCCTCTTTGCACCGGATCCGTTCTCCGGGTACCGACTCCGGCCGGGGGTCCGCATGCGGCGCGGTTTCGGGATCACCACCAATTCGCTCGGTTTCCGGGGGGGAGGAGATCGTCCCGGGGAAGCCCCCCGGCACCGTCCGGATCCTGTGCCTGGGTGGGTCCTCGGTCTTCTGCGACGGGATCCCGGACGCCGGCACATGGCCCGCCCGGCTCCAGGAGGCGCTTCGCGTCCGCGCGGGCGGTGGCCCCGTCGAGGTCGTCAACGGCGGGGTCAACGGCTACACCTCCTCGCAGAGCCTGGGGCTCTACCTCGGGCGCGGGGCGGCGCTGTCGCCGGACTGGGTGATCGCCTACCAGGGGTGGAACGACTTCAAATGGTGGGGGCATCTCTCCTCCGAGGCGGACTGGGCCGGCGTGCAGACGGTCTACCGCGAGGGGTTCTGGTACGACCGCTGGTTCAAGGGGTCGGCGCTGTACCTGGCGCTCCGGATGCGTGCCCTGGCCTGGCAGACGGGCGAGGGCGGGACGCGCCCGCCCCCGCCTCCCGGGGAGGCGTTCGGCCCCGCCGGTCCCGCGATCTGGGAGCGGAACCTGCGCTCGCTCGCCGCCGCCGCGCGCGCCGCGGGTTCGCGCCTCGTCCTATGCGACGAGGCGCGGCGCCTGCCGCCGCCGGCGGGTCCGGGTACGCCTTCCCCTGGCCGGGGATGGACCCGACGTACGTCCGCGCCGCCGCCACGCTCTGCGACGGGATCGCCCGCCGCGTTGCCGCCGAGGAGGGGGCCCTCTTCGTGGAGGTGGACCGGCGCGTCCCGGACTCCCCGGAGTTCCTCTACGACCATGTCCACCTGACGGCAGCCGGCGCGCGGCTCGTGGCCGAGGTTCTCGCGGAGGAGATCGCTGGAAATCCGCGCGGGGAGGCTCTTCCGGAAGACCGTCGTTGAGTTCTGCAGGTGCGTCCGGGCTTGCTTTCGACCCGCAGATCCTCAGGCAGATGAGGCCCGCTGTAGCGACACCGTCTTGAGGGCGATCCTTCGCTCGGCGGAGCGTGTGGCCGCTCCATCGCTGGGCGATCTGCTGGCCAGACACGACCCTCGGTAGTGGCGGGGATCTGTCGTCTTGCGAGTCCCGACCCGGCTGCCTATCCTCGCCGCCATGTCCAGCCTCCCCCGGATTCGGCGGCTCGTCTACACGGGGCACGCCATCCGGCAGATGTTCGCCAGGAGCATCAGCGTTGATGAGGTGCGGCGCGTGGCGCATGCGGGGGAGGTCTCCACGATTATCCGGACGATCGGCCTTGCCCAGCATCCTCGTGCTGGGCGCCTCCGGGAAGCGGCCTCTCCACGTTCTGCTGGGGTGCAATGCCGACGACCAGACTGGCCACGTGGTCACGGTCTACGAGCCGGACCCCTCCCTGTGGGAGGACGGGTTCCGGAAGCGGAGGAAGCGATGATCTGCCTGATCTGCAAGAGCGGCGAAACGGCACCCGGGAATGCGACGGTCACGCTGGAGCGGGGGAAGGCGACCGTGATCTTCAAGGAGGTCCCGGCCGATGTCTGCAACAACTGCGGCGAGCACTATCTGGAGGAGGCGGTCACGGGAGAACTCCTGGTGCGGGCGGAGAAGGCGGCGTCCAGCGGAGTCGAGGTCGAGATCCAGCGGTACGCCGCCTGACCGGTTGGCACCGGGGGATGCACACCGTGCCATGATCGAACGCGTCACCGGGAGTCTCCAGTGGACGGGGTCGGCAGGCTGTCGGCGCACGCCGAATCCCAGCGGTCGCATCCTTGGGCGTTATGCGCAGGGGGCCTGCGCCAGCCAGTTGATTAACACGACCCGAGTTGTAAACCACGCGTCGCGCTCGTCTGACATTTCGTTATACGTGGTGTTCGTCAATGCGATCCAAGTGGGATCCGCATCGCTCGTAAGGAGCTTTTCCCCATGAGCGATCAGGCAACGCAGCCCGTAGAGGGCTTTCTGGCGACTCGGATTGCTGCCGGGGATGAGGTTGCGGCAGGGCGTCGTACGTCGCATGGCAGATCCGAATCCAGTCGGTCCGGTTGATGCCGCGTGGTGTCTGCTCGTTGAGCTCACGGGGAAGGCGCTGGCGGGCGCGCCTTGGGGATCAGGTATACTGCCCGGGGTCCGCACGGGGCGGATCGGGGAGGGAGGGGTGGGATGGCGGGTGTTCTCGTTCCGGTCCACGGTCGCGTGGAGTGGAAGATTTTCCGGGACCCGGCCAGCGGGGACTACGTCGGCGTCTGCGATCCGCTGAAGCTCACGGCGAGCGGTCGGACGCTTGAGGCTGTCCGCAAGGAGATCGTCGAAGTCCTGTCGTACTTCCTCCAGGACGCCTACCAAGACGGGGACCTGGATGAGGTCCTCCGCTCCCACGGCTGGTCGATCGTGGGGCTCCGTCCGACGCAGGGAACCCGGGTCCGCTTCGTTCCTCCCGAGCCGCACATCCGGCGCGTAGCGCGTCCCGTGTATGCACCCGCCTGAAGGACGCATCCCGCGCGACAGTTTCATCAACAAGATCCGCCTGCTCGGATACGCGTTCAAGCGTACGCACCCGAGGCGCGAGATGTGGCGACGGTCGAACCCACTCCACAAAATGTACGTCCCGCGGCCCCAGTACCTCGCGGAAGGGGATGTACGGCAGATGCTTCGCCAAGCGGGGGTTCCAAAGCAGGAGATCGACGATTTCGTGAACGCGGCTCGCGTGTAGCGGAAGCGAGGAGCAGCGTCACGTCCCCGAAAAAATAACCCCGTCCGAGGCCTTTCGGCGTGTCGGACGGGGGGCAAGTTCGACGGCAGTATACCTCCGCGCATCCATGCGCCCACCCAGCCCACGCTCACGGGGCCTCCGCGAGCCTTCGGGCCGTCTCGACGAGCCACGAGCGGTCCGTATCCGTCAGGTGCGGCCAGAGCCCCCGCAACGCGGCAAGGTGGGCGTCGGCGGGTGGCAGCGAGGGCGTCCGCTCCCCGTATGCTCCTGGTGTGCTCCCAGCGGGTCCGGGGAGCGTCCGGCCCGCGACCGGCGCTGTCCGGCTTGTGACAGGGGGCGGGGTCGGCGTCCCGTCCGAATGTCCGCCCCCGTCCGGGGTTGGACCCGACGGAGTCGCGCCGCGTCCGGCTGGCGACACGGCGGAAGGAATGGGCAGGGAGGGATTCGAACCCCCGAAGGCGTGAGCCAACAGATTTACAGTCTGTCCCCTTTGGCCGCTTGGGTAC
>JACQRN010000099.1 GCA_016206515.1 Planctomycetota bacterium
CGGTAACTAGGCGCCAAGGATTCATCGGGAGAGGGGCTCCAAATCCCAAATCCCAAATCCCAAATCCCAACAAGATCCAAAATCCAAACCAGCAGGGCGCGGGGTCATGGGGTGGTCTTGTTCTCGCCCGAGGCGGTCAGGACGTTCGCGACCGCGCTGCGGGTGATCCGGATCCGGACGTTCTTCTCGTCGTCGATGCGCAGCGTGACCTCGTCCTTCTGGACCTCGGTGACGACGCCGAGGATCCCCGAGGAGGTCACGATCCGGTCGTTCTTCTTCAGTGCCGACAGCATCTCCTGGCGTTGGCGCTTGCGGGCCCGCTCGGGGCGGAGCATCAGGAAGTAGAAGAAGACCCCGATCAGGATGAGAAAGCCGTAGTCCTGGAGGAAACTGCGGCGCGGCGGGACGATCCCTTCCCCTGTCCCGTCGGCGCCCGTGCCAGTCGCGCCAGTCCCGGTCGCGCTGGTCTCGGCGGGGTCCGTTCCGGGCGTTACGGTCTCGCCCGTGCCGGGCGCGGGAGTCTCCGTGGTTGCCGGTCCGACGCCGGGCGTTTCGTCATCCATCGATTCTCTCCTTGCCCTCGTTGGGCGACCGGAACGCTGGAAGCGACGCGGCGAGCGTCGGGAGCGTCCCGGCGCGGACCGCCTCGCGGACACGCTCCATGAAACGGGACATGAACCGTACGTTATGGATGGACATCAGGGTCAGCCCCAGGATCTCCCTCGCCATCAAAAAGTGCCGGACCGCCCCTCGCGAGAAGTTCCGGCACGTAAAGCAGTTGCATCCATTCTCGATCGGCGCGGAATCGTACTGGAACTCCGCTTTGCGCAGAAGCCTCTTTCCCTCGAACGTGAGCGCGGTGCCGTTCCGTCCGACGCGCGTCGGCATCACGCAGTCGAACAGATCGATCCCGCACGCGACCGCCTCCAGGATATCCTCGGGCCACCCGAGCCCCATCAGGTACCGGGGGCGGTCCTCCGGGAGCGCCGGGCCGACCTCCCGCACGATCGCCCGACGCGCCAGGGCGCCCTCCCCGACCGCGAGCCCCCCGAGGGCGTACCCGTCAAAATCAAGCGGCCGCAAGCGCTCCAGGCACCGCAAGCGCTCGCGCGGGTCGAGCCCCCCCTGGACGATCCCGAACCGCGCCTGGACCGGGTCCCCCGGCGCCTCCCGGAACCGCCGCGCCCAGGCGACCGTCCGGTCGACCGACTCCCGCACCCGCGCGGATGTAGCCGGCAGCGCCGGGCAGTCGTCGAGCGCCATGGCGATGTCCGCACCGAGGAGCCTCTGGTCTTCCGCGGACCGCTCCGGCGTGAGCATCCCCTCGGATCCGTCGATGTGGGACCGGAAGGCGACCCCCTCGTCCCCGAGTTTCACGAGGTCGGCGAGCGAGAACACCTGGAACCCCCCCGAGTCGGTCAGGATCGGCTCGTTCCACCCGCTGACCTTGTGCAGCCCCCCCAGCCGCGCGACCGTCTCCACGCCCGGCCTTTGCGCGAGGTGGTACGCATTGCACAGCAGGACCTGCGCCCCCGCCTCCGAAAGGTCCCGCGGCGAGAGCGCCTTCGCGGCCGCCTGCGTCCCGACCACCATGAACGCCGGCGTCTCGATCGTTCCGTGCGGCGTCGTCAGCTGTCCCGTGCGGGCATGGCCGGAGCGCGCCTCGACGCGGAAGGGGAGAGTGAGTTCTGGAATGGTGAAATTTTAGCCATGGCATGGCGAATTTGCAGGACGGACCCGACGGATCGGAGCCGGTGGCGCATGACTCATGACGCGTGCCCCATGACGAACGTTCAGTAGATCTTGGTGAGGTCGCTCCCCGGGTAGTAATGCGCCAGGATGTCGGCGAACGTCGAGCCGTCGCGGGCCATGCCGCAGGCGCCGTACTGGCACATGCCGGAGCCGTGGCCCCAGCCGCGGCCGGTGAAGCGCCAGGAGCCGTCGGGCTGGACGGTGGCGGCGAAGGCGTTGCTGTGGACCAGGGGCTTGAGCGCGGTGGCGGTCTGCGCGGTAACCGCCGCGCGCCGCGAGATCTGCGTGTTGACGGCGGTGCGGAAACGGCTGGCGCTGACCGTCTGGGTCCCCGAGGTCCCCACGAGGCGGACACTCATGAGGCGACGGCCCTCCTCGGGAGGTTTCGGCTCGATCCGCACCATCCGGCCGAGCTTCGCGCCGATCCCGAGCGCCTCGAGCGCACTGGCCGCCTCCCGTGCCGTCGCCTGCGCCTCCCAGCGGTGGAACGGGGAGGTACGGCAGGTCGGGCAGCGCACGCCGCACAGGGGCGGGGTGGACTTGCAGCGGTGGACGATGTGGGCGTCCTCGGTCCGCCCTCCGCAGGTCGAGTGGTAGTACGTGCACAGGAGCTCCCCCGCGAACCCGAGGATCCGCCCCTCCGTGGGGAGGACCGCCCCCTGGAACAGGATCCGGCGCTCCCGCTCGGACGCCTCCTTGAGCATGCCGACGTACCTCTGGTCCTGGGTGGTCGACTCCAGGTCGTAGATCCGCGGCCCCTGCGCGCGGCGGTGCGAGGTCATGAAGTGGGCGTACGAGCGCGCGGCCACGGCCTGGGCGCGCAGCGCCTCGACGGGCCATTCGATCGGGAGTTCCCCGCCGACGACGCCGGCGACGTACCACTCCAGGTTCAGGACGTTCACGAGGAAGAGGTTCTCCCCCTGGCGGACGATCGAGAGATCGCCGCGGTAGCGCACCCCGTCGATGCGGACCGCCCCGGTTTCGGGCGTCTCGGGGCGCAGCAGGAGGCGCGAGGCCGGGTACGACGTCCCGCCCAGCGAAACGCCCGTGCCGGAGAGCGCGGGGCGGCAGGCGGACAGCTTCGCGGCGGTCCCCGTGGGCTCGCGCAGGGTGCCCGACTCGATCCGGAACGGCCCGTCGATCGCGACGGTGTGGTCCGTCCCCTTCGCGATCAGCACGCGGACCTCCGGGGCGCGCTCGAGGCTTCGGATCGCGATGGCGAAGGCGTGATCCGACCGGGCCTGCCGGACGCAGGAGGGGATCAGGGACGCCGCCAGCGCCGCGGCGACGACGCAGCCGAGCATCCTGGCGCGGTTCCGCGGGGGGGGCTGCCTCATCGCGCCTCCGGGGGGAACAGCCCGGGCTGGCCGGTGGACGCGGGGGCGGCCACGCCGAGCCGCTCGAAGGCGCGCAAGGTGGGGAGGCGCCCGCGGGCGGTCCGCAGGAGGTACCCCTCGCGCAGGAGGAACGGCTCGTACACCTCCTCGACGGTCCCCTCCTCCTCGCCGATCGCCGCGGCGATCGTCTTGAGCCCGACCGGGACGCCTCCGGCGCGCACGAGCGCCTCCAGGACCCGCACGTCGGTGGCGTCCAGGCCGTCCTCGGAGACCCCCAGGCGGCGCATCCCCTCGCGCACAGAGGCCGCGTCGATCCGCTCGCGGCGTTCCACCTGCGCCACGTCGCGGATCCTCCGCAGGAAGCGGTTGGCGACGCGCGGGGTGCCGCGGCTGCGGGCGGCGACCGCGCGCAGCGCCCCCTCATCGGCGCCCACGGAGAGGACCTTCGCCGAGCGCGCGAGGATCCGCGTCAGCTCCTCGACCGAGTACGGCTCCAGCTTCTCAAGGATGCCGAAGCGGCTGCGGAACGGCGCCGAGAGGAGCCCCTCGCGCGTGGTCGCGCCGACCAGGGTGAACGGTTTCAGCGCGATCTCGACCGAGCGGGCGTCCGGCCCCTGGTCGATGACGATGTGCAGCCGGTACTGCTCCATCGCGGTGTAGAGGTACTCCTCGACCGCCCGCGGGATCCGGTGGATCTCATCGATGAACAGGACGTCCCCCTCGCCGAGGTCGGTGAGCAGCCCCACGAGGTCGCGCGGCCGTTCGAGCGCGGGGCCGGAGGTCGTGCGCAGGTTCACCCCCAGGTCGCGGGCGAGGAGGGTCGCGAGCGTCGTCTTCCCCAGCCCCGGAGGGCCCGAGAACAGGGCGTGGTCGAGCACCTCCTTGCGCTCGCGCGCGGCGGCGATGTAGAGCCGGACGTTCCCGACGACCCGCTCCTGGCCGACGAACTCCCCGAAGGTGCGCGGCCGCAGGGTCGCGTCGAGCGCCTCGTCGGCGTCGAGCGCCCCGGAGGCGAGCGGGCCGTCGCGCCCCGTATCCGGACCGGACGGCTTCACGGACCAGCTCCTCCAGGGGCGCGTCTTCCGACCTGCGCCGCGCGGCGTCCACCCGCGCGGTCGCCTCCGCACGGTCGTACCCGAGCGTCACGAGCGCCTCGACGGCGTCCTGCCGCGACGTGCGCTTGCCCCCGGACGCGGCCTCGATCGGCGCGGCGCGCCCGTCCAGCTCGGTCACCAGGCGGGTCGCGGTCTTGCGCCCGACCCCGCGCACGGCGGTCAGCCGCGCGATGTCGTGCGTACGCACGGCGTCGACCAGCTCCCCCGGCGGGCAGGCGGAGAGGATCTGGATCGCCTTGGTCGGCCCGATCCCCGCGACCGTGCACAGGAGCCGGAAGATCTCCCGCTCCGCCTCCTCCAGGAACCCGAACAGGCGCTGGTGGTCCTCCCCGACGTCGTGGTGGGTGAGGAGCACAGCCTCGGCGCCAAGCCCGAGCCTTTCCGCCGTGGCGGGGGTGACCAGGACGCGGTACCCGACCCCCCCGCACTCGATCACGGCGTGCGCCGAAGCGCGCGAGACGACCTTGCCGCGCAGATGGTGGTACATGGCGGAAGTCTACAGCACGCTCGTGTCGTCCCGAGGAGCCTTCGATGGGGCGGAGTCGGGACGACAGGCGGTGCCGTGTCAGGGAGCGTCGAGTGGGCCCCCCCCGGGGACCTCGATCCCGGGGGCGGCGAACTCGATCGACACCGCGCGGAACGGGTGGCCGTGCGCCTCCTCGGAGCGGACCTGCGCGAGCGCCTCGTTGGGCGACGAGACGTAGGCGAAACGGGTCCGGGCCGCCAACCCGCCGCGCCGCGTGACGATCACAGGCACCACGGTGGGATCCGGCGTGTCGCGCTCGATCGAGATCGAGTCGGCCGCCGCAAGAGTCTCGAACATCGCGTACGGCAGGGACCACGTGCCGAGGACGACCCGGAGATCCCCGCCGCTCGTGTCGGCGGATTCACGGGTCGCGGCGTGGACCCGGCCGATCGCCTCTGCGCGATGCGCGCGGTACGCGAACAGGCGCCCGCTCGGGGCCGTCGAGGACCCCTGGGGCGGTAGGGCGAAGGTGTTGACCAGGAGCGCGGCGAAGGCCGTTGCCGCTCTCCACCGGCGCGGGAGCGCACCGATCGCGAGCCCCGCGAAGGCGCACCCTGGGACGAACGCGACGAAGACGTGGCGCGCGGAGTTGTTGTGCGCGGACGACCAGAACAGGATGGAGGGGAGTGCCCAGGCCGCGAGGAAGACCGCCAGGCGGCGGTCCCCCCGCCTGCGGAACGCGACGAGCGCCCCTACGCCAGCGGCGAGGCTGACGCCGATCCCGAAGGCGCGGGGGATGTCGCGGTTGTGCGGTTGCCGCAGCTTCGCCAGGCTCGGGCGCCAATCCCCGGAGAGTGCCTTGCCCGCGAAGGTGAGCCCCGTCTCGGGGCGCGGCGCCAGGAGGCGCGGCGCCCCAAGGGCGAGGGCAGCGCCCAGGAGCGTCGCCGCGCCCATCGCGGCCCATGCGCGTGTCCTCCGCTCGTCCCTGTGCAGGAGTAGCCCGGGGAACGCGAGCGCCGCCAGGGCGACATCCGCCTTGAACGCCATCGCCCCGGCCAGGGCGAGCGCGCACCCGGCCAGGAGTCGCGGGGAGCCGCCCGGTTTCAGCGCCCAGACGTCGGCGCACAGGAGCGATACCAGGATCAGGACGAGCGCCGGCATGTGCGGCATCCCGTAGAGCGACTCGTCGAAGATCCCCGGCATCAGGGCGAAGGCGGTGCCAGCCCATCCCCACGCGGGCCACGGCAGGAGCCGACGCAGGAGCATCGCCCCGAGGAGGACCGCCGAGGCGCCGAAGAAGGGGGCCGCGAGGTTCATCGCGAACGGGAGGGACGAAGGGGCGAGCCCCGCCTCGAGGAGGCCGCGGAGGGCCAGGAGGTACGCGGGGCTCGTCCAGGGGAGGTAGCTCTTGACGGGGAATGTCCCCGTCGCGCGCCACAGGATCGCGTCGTTCGCCAGGCGCGCCGCATCCGCCTCCCCGATCCCCCCGTAGCGGAGGGGGAGGGTCAGGAGGAGGAAGGCGAGTGCGAGAAGCGCGGGCCCCCACGGGAAATGGGGGGCCACCCGCTGGACGCTGGACGCATCGCGCATCGCGAAACCGTCGTGAGGTTCCGGAATCCCCCTACTCCTCCGGCACCCGCCCGCCGGGGATCCCCTTCGCCAGGGACAGCCCCATCGGCCCGAGCCGGGCGAGGATCTCCTTGAGCGAGGTCCGCCCGAAGTTGCGGCACGCCAGGAGGTCCTCCTCGCTCTTCTGGATCAGCTCCCCGAGCGTGAAGACGCGCAGGCGGGAGAGCGCCCGTCGCGCGCGCACGGAGAGTCCCATCTCGGAGACGGGGGTCGCCAGGAGCTTGTCTTCCTTGCGCGGGATCTCCTCGCCGCGAAGGATGTCGTCCCAGGTGCGCTTGCGCTCCTCGATTTTCATCCCGAGCGACAGGCCCCGCTGCGCCAGGAGCTCCTTGATCTCGTTCAGCGACGTCTCGCCGAAGTTCTTGTAGGCGAGGAGCTCGTCTTCCGTTCTTTGTACGAGGTCGCGGATCGTCTGGATCTGCATCTGCTCGAGGCACTTGCGGCTGCGGACCGACAGCTCGAACTCGGTGATCGGGGACTCGAGGATCTGGCCGCGCATCTCCTCCTGCTTCTGGAGGTCCTCGTTGTAGAACATGTCGGTCGAGGCGACGGCGTCCTTCAGGTACAGGCGCGCTCTCTCGTCGTCCGGGTGGGCGCGCAGGACCGCCCGGTAGCAGTCGATCGCGGTCTCGTACTCCCCGCGGTCCTCGTGGAGGACGCCGAGGTTCATCAGGGCGTTGCGGTAGGTCGGGCGCATCTTCCGGACCCGCTCGTACGACTCGACCGCCTCGTCGTCCGCGCCGGCGCGGTCGTAGTGGAGCGCGAGCGCGAACAGGGCCCCGGCGTGCTGCGGATCGATCTGGGCGGCGCGCTCGAGCGATTCGATCGCCTGCGTTTCGGCCCGCCGGCGCTCGTGCAGGCGTCCCCACTGGTAGTGGTAGTCCGCGTGGGCGTCGTGGGACGTGCGGAGGCGAGACAGCTCCGCCTGCGCCTCGTCGAGATGGTCCTGCGCGATCATCGCCTCGATCCGCCCCAGCTCGAGGGGGGCCGCGTCGGGGCCGGTCGCCTGCACGGAGGCGAAGGCGGCCTCGGCCTGGGCGGCCAGGCCCGCCTCGAGCGCGGCGCGCCCGCGCAGGAAGGCCGTGGCGCTCGCGGGGGCGGTCTCGCGCAGCGCCTCGACCGCCTCCCGGGGGCGCTGGAGCACCCACTGGCCGAGCCCGAGGGTCCACGCCGCCTCGCGGCGGCTGGTCTCGTTGCGCAGCTGCGGGAAGGTCTCCGCGAGTTCCCGGACCCTCCCCTCGATCGCCCCCAGGATCCGGGGGTCGCCGTATGCGCTCGCGCGCAACGCGCGGACGGACGCGATCGAATCGGGCCTCGCCTGTGCGAAAGGGTCGTCCATCGTTCCAGTCGTGTCGCTCATTCCCGGTCCCCTTTCCTTTCTAATTCAACTGGCGCCGCCTGCGACCTTCTGTCTCGGCGGCGCCGTCTTGCTCGTCGCGGCAGAGCCGCTCCTCGCAAAGCCTCGCTGCGCTCGGCGACCGCAGCCATCCATGGCTGCGGTCCGGTAAGTCCCTTCTTCCTATCCGCTCATTGTTGCCTCCCACGTCAGCAGCGCGTCCGCGACCGGGAGGGCGAACTGCGTCCCCCGCCCGTCGCGGATCTCGCGCAAGACCTTCTCTCTCCCCAGCGCGTCGCGCCAGGGGCGCCGGGAGGTCATCGCCACGTACGACTCCGCGGCATGGAGCACCTGCGCCTCGGTGGCGATCGCGTCCCCCTGGATCCCCTTCGGGTACCCCTTCCCGTCCGGCCGCTCGTGGTGCTGGGCGATCCAGTCGAGGATGAGCGC
>JACQRN010000101.1 GCA_016206515.1 Planctomycetota bacterium
CCCCGCGGGACCGCGCGGCTCGTGGAACTGATCCGGACGCGCACCGGATACCCGCCGGAGTGGCTCGAATGGCTCGGGGCGAACGATCTCGGGATGGCGTGCGCCAACGGCCTGGCCGCATGGCTCGCGGGGTGCTCCTCCTGCGCCGGGACGGTCGCCGGCGTCGGGGAGCGCGCCGGCTGGGCGCCGACGGAGCTCCTCCTGGCGCATTACGTCGGTCTGCGCGGCGAGGCGAACGGCGTCGGTTTCAAGGCGCTGCCGGGCGTCGTCAAGCCCCTGCGCGAGGCGGGGCGGGAGGTCCCGCCTCGCGCGCCTCTGTGCGGGGACGCCGTCCTCCAGACCTCCCATCCCGAGTCCGCCCTGCGGCCCGAGACCGCCTTCGCGTTCGACCCCGAGCGCGTGCTGGGGCGGCCCGTTCAGGAGGGGTTCCGCCCCGGGTGCGGCCTCGACGAGCTGGCCCGCTGCGTGGCGCGCCTGCGCGGCTGGTCGGTGGCGGACCCGTCGAATCCGGAGGTCGTGCGTCTGAAGGAATGGCTCGACGCGTCGTTCGCTGGCGGGCGCTCCTCCGCGGTGGGGTTCGACGAGATCCGGGCGCGGCTCCAAACGTTCGCGCGGGACGTTCCGGGAGGGGGAGAGGCCCCTCCTCCGATCTAAAGGTTTGGAGGACCGGATCCTGCCGTTCGGCTCGGGATCGTCGTGCGCCCCTACCGCCGCTCCTCCTCTTGCGGGGGACGATCCCAGAGGGCGAACCAGGGGTCGTCCAGCCGTGGCGAGGGGGCTCTCGACTTATTGTGCACGAGGACCCCGCCGGCGAAGAAGTTGTGGGGTTCGCCGACCGTGAGGTCGAACACATCGACCTTGCCCGGGATCGTCTCCATCGGACCCGCCTCGAATACGCGCAGATCGCCCCCCAGCAACTTGTCGCCCGGGCCGATCCTTCCCGCTGGCTTCCACTCCCCGTCCGCATAGACCGGGTGGTTCGCGCTCACCCGCAGGTTCGCGCCGATCCGGATCGTCTCGGGGGCCGTTGTGCGCCAGACCCGTTGGACTTCGGTCAGCACCCTGTTCCCGGTTGCGGTGTCGTACCCCCACGCCCGGTCGCCGACGATCACCTGTTCGATCGGCAGCGAACCCCTCCCGGTTTCCACATGCGTCCCGCGCGCGATGCACCCGTGGCGGTCGCCCCCGAATCCGACGACCGTGCCGTCCGGTCTGATCTCCACCTCGTAGCGATACCCCCCCGCCTCTGCATTGGGAATCGGCAGGCCAAAGCGCACGAGCCGGTTCCCCGCATCGTTTTCCACTATGGTGCGGTTGGGCTGGGGGGGGGCGTTTTCGAGCTCCCGGATCTGTTCCGGCAGGGCTTGCGGAATCCTCGAGTCCGACGGGTCGGTAGCCATGCGATCCTGCAGATATCGGATCAGTGCCATGTGGGCCGTGTGTTCGACCACGGCAAGAGGCAGGGTCTCCGACGAGGCCGTGGCGCGCTCGACGGCCAGCTCGCCCGTTTCAAAGGGAACGGGGTCTGCGCCTTCCCTTCGGATCTCTCCCCGGATGCGGATCGTGTACACGCCGGGCGCGTCGAAATCGCCCGCTCCCTGCGGGGATGCCAGGGTGCATGCCAACATGTATCCAGCGTTCCCGACGTATGCTCCCTCTCGGATCGTCAGCGGCACGTGCAACGATATGAGCGGAATGATTTGCCTGTCCGCATACGCGCGGCAGCCGCTATTGCCGCATAGTGGTTGGACCGCCACCCCGTACTGCGTGCGGAAAGTTTCCTCCCGCCCCTGGTCATTCTTGATCACAACATGGATGTCCGCCGCTGCGGTGCCCATCGGATTGTTCCCGTCCAGGACCGGCCCCTCGAACCGCAGCAGGACTTGGAAATCGTCCCCCGGCGCCACGCACGTGATGAGAGGTCGCAGCCGGACGATGCCGAGTCCCGCGGGGAGGTCCGCGTCGACGATCCGGCCGGGCGCAGGGCGTTCCGGAGCCGGGCTCCCGTCCTCCGGAGAGGGTTGCGGATCGGCCGGTCCGGCCCCGGTGCCCGTATCGTCCGGCGCCGGGGCCCTGTCGGGGGCGGGTCGCGGGGCCGTGTCCGGCGCCGGGTTGGGCGCCGGCGTGCCCGCCTCCGCGAGCAGGGACGCAAGGCGGTCCCCGTCGGCGTCCGCCGCCGTCATGTACACAACGGTCCCCGAGATGAGGATCGTCGACAGCGGAACTAACAGTCCGAGCGCGATAGCGCGATTCCGTTCCATGGTTGCCATCTGTCTGCCTCCTTCCGTAATCGTGGACAGGATCCTCGACATGAACCCCACGGCGGGGGCGCTGGCCGCCCCCGCTCGGATCACACTCCGCGCGACAGACGAGGCGAGGTACGGCGTCCAGCCGTCCGCCTGCGCCGAGCGCTCGGTCAGGCAGGCGGAGAGCGTCGCGAGTGCCATCGGTGCTAGCGCCGTCGGTGCCCCTCGGGGCGCGAGCGTCCGGCGGAGCCGCGCGAGCGCTCCCTGGGCACGCTTGCGGACGGCGTCCTCGCCGGCGCCGAGAAGCGCGCCCACCTCTCCCCAGGGTTTCCCTTGCAGGAAGCGGAGAACCACGACATCGCGCTCCCTCGCCGGCAGGCGGTCGATCGCCTCGTCGAGCCCGCCGCGGATTTCCTCCCAGAGCCCCGCCGCATCCCCTTCGTCCGGCTCGCCGCCCACGTCCATGCGCGCCGCCTCCCTCTCCCGCTCCAGGCGCCTGCGGGCCTCCCGCCGCATCGTCGAGACGACGTACCGCGACACGCCGTGCAACCAGGGGGCGAGGGTCCCTTGTACGTTCAACCGCGGCGCCTTTGCGGCGAGCGTCAGGAAGACCGATTGCACCGCGTCCTCGGCGTCGGCCGCGTCGTGCCCCAGGCGGCGCTTGCAGGCGGCCAGGAGCATCGGGCCGTGGCGCTCGACGATTCCGCGGAACGCCTCCTCCGACCGCGATGCCACGAAGCACCGGAGCGCCTCGGCGTCGTCGGGGGAGTCGCCCGTGCATTCCCTATCGCCCGCCATTCAATCCTTAGACGTCCGCGGGGGGGCGTACCGGAGCGGGAAATCCGGGAAAACCTCCTGACGAGGGCCAGCCGGGCGGCTGGCCGGAGAATCGGTTAGAATGCCCCGGGAGGACTGTCCCGTGCGAGACCGTATCCAGATGGACCCGAAGGTGCACCACGGCAAGCCCGTCATCCGGGGAACCCGCGTCCCCGTCGCCCGGATCCTTGGGGGACTGGCAGGCGGCATGACCTTCGGAGAGATCGAAGAGGAGTACGGAGTCACCGCCGAGGACATCCGCGCCGCCCTCGAATTCGCCAACCGGCTCGTCGCGGAAGAGCAGTTCCACACCCTTCCCCGCTGACCCCGGGCTGCTCCCACTGTGCGCTTCCTCGTCGATGCCGATCTTCCGCGCCGGAGCGCCGCCCTGCTCCGCAGCCTGGGTCATCTCGCCGATGACGTCAGGGATATCGGGTTGGGCCGCGCCTCCGATGCCGACATCGCGGCCCATGCCCGCCGGAACGGCGCGTGTCTCGTCACGGGCGACTTCGGTTTCGCCGACATCCGAAACTACCCGCCGGAGAAGTACCCCGGCTTGATCGTCCTCGTGCCGCCACCGGAGGCCACGGCGGGAACGATCCTGGACCTGCTTCAACAGGTTGTCGACAAGCCTCGCCTCCTCAAGCAATTCCCCGGGCGCCTCGCAATCGTGGAGCCGGGCCGCGTTCGATTCCGCCCGGCCTGATGCCGATCCCTACCGTTGCTCCCCCTCCCGCCCCCGCGCGAGGGCCCGAAGGCCGGGGCCCGGGGAGCGGTCGGCCTCCTGCGGTAGGATGTCGCACGTGACGGAGGCGGCCACCGCATCGAACGGGGTGCTGTTCGGAAAGTCGTGGGGCGGGCCGCCGTCGTCCGCCGACCTCGACGGCGCGCGCTCCCTCGCGCAGGAGGCGGGACTCACCCTGACCGCCGCGCGGCTGCTGCGCTCGCGCGGCTTCGCGGACGCCGCCGCCGTCCGCGCCTTCCTGCAGCCGCGTCTCGACTCGCTTCATTCCCCGCTTCTCCTGAAGGGGATGGAGGAGGCGGTCGCGCGCATCCGGAGGGCGCTTCGCGCGAGCGAGCCGGTCTGGATCTTCGGAGACTACGACGTCGACGGCACTGCGGGGACGGCGCTCCTGGCGGACTTCTTCTCGGTGCTCGGAAAACCGGCGCGCACCCATATCCCGAACCGCAACGACGGGTACGGGTTGAGCGTTGCGGCGATGCGGCGCCTGGCTGGCTTGGGGGCCAAAGTCGTCATCACCGTCGACAACGGGATCTCCGCCCACGAGGTCGCGCGCGAGGCGCGCTCCCTGGGGATCGACCTGGTGATCACCGACCACCACGAGTCGAAGGAGGGGCTCCCGGAGGCCGCCGCGGTGATCGACCCGAAGCAGCCCGGGTGCGCGTACCCGAACAAGGGGTTGTGCGGCGCGGGGCTCGCCTTCAAACTCGCGTGGGGGATCGCGCAGGGGCTCTCCGACGGCGCGCGCGTCCGGGACGACCTGCGGGAGTTCCTGATGGAGGCGGTGGGGCTGGCGACGCTGGCGACCGTGGCGGACGTCGTCCCACTGGTCGGGGAGAACCGCGTGATCGTGCACCACGGCCTGCCGGTGCTCGAGCGGAGCCGCAAGCCGGGGTTCGCGGCCCTGCGCGAGGTGTGCCGGCAGCGGGGTGCGTCGCTCACCGCCACGGACGTCGCCTTCCAGTGGGCGCCGCGGATCAACGCCGCGGGGCGCCTGGCGGGACCCGAGATCGCCCTGGAACTTCTCACGACGAGGGACCCCGCGCGCGCGCGGGAGTTGGCCGCCGAGATCGACCGCCTCAACGTGAGGCGGCGCGAACTGGACCGCGAGGCGACCGAGCAGGCGATCCTCCAGGCGCTCGAGGCGCCGGGTGGCACGGACGGCGCGATCATCGTCTCCAGCGAGGCGTGGCACCGCGGGATCGTCGGGATCGTCGCGGGGCGGCTCGTCGACGAGTTCGGCGTCCCGGTCGTCGCGATCTCCTGGCACGACCCCCTGTTTGAGAAGGAGGGGACCGGGTCGGTGCGCGGCCCCGAGGGAGTCGATCTGGTCGCTGCCCTCGATGCGGCGTCCGCGCACCTCGTCCGGCACGGCGGGCACGCCCGCGCGGCGGGGTTGACGATCCGGCGGGGCGAGGAGGGGGCGTTCCGCGAGGCGTTCCGCGAGGCGGTGCGTTCCCAGGGGGTGCCGGCGCACGTCGCGGCGAGCCCCGACATGGAGGTCGTCCCGGGGGAGCTCGAACCGCGCCTCCACGCCGAGGTCTCCCGCATGGCCCCCTTCGGTGCGGGGAACCCTCGGCCCCTTCTGTCGGTCACGGGCGCGGAGGTGGCCGGGAAGGTCCGCACGTTCGGCTCGCGCGGGGACCACCTGGAGTTCTACCTGCGCAGCGGGACGACCGGGGTGCGCGCCATCTCGTGGCGCAACGGCGCCCATGTCGGGACCGTCTCGCGCGCGGGCGGCCCGTTCGATCTCCTGGCGCACGTCGGCGAGAGGGAGGGGCGCCTCGGCGCGCTCGAGATCGAGGTTGTTGCGATGCGCCTCGCGGCCGGCCGTGCCTGAACGGAGATTCGTCCTGAGCCTCGTGCTGGGGATCGGCATTGCCGGCGCCCTGCTCCTCGCCTGGCCGGGGGCGTTCGCGCAGATGGAGCGGCTCTCGTACGACGTGCGGATGCGTTTGACCGCCTTGCCGTCGCGCGCCGATACGCGGATCGTCGTGTGCGAAATCGACGACCGGTCGCTCCGCGACCTGTCACGGACCGACGGGATCGACTGGCCGTGGCCGCGCGAGCTGTTCGGGGAGGTCGTGCGGTTCCTGCGGGAGGGAGGTGCGAAGGCGGTCGTGTTCGACATCCTGTTCGACTCGCCGTCGCGCTGGAGTCCCGGGGACGACGCGGCGTTCGCCTCCGCTCTGCGCGAGGCGGGGGGCGTCGTCCTGGCCGCGACGTTCTCCCGCGCGGAGGTCCCCGCCTTCGCGGACGAGCGGATCCGCCGCACGGCGCTCCCCTGGCCCGGGATGCCCGGCTCGGCGCCCGGGTTCAGATCGGCCTCGCCGCCGGTCGACCCGCTCGTGTCCGCCTCGGAGGGGATCGGGAACGTCACCCCCCAGGCCGACGAGGACGGCGTTCTCCGCCGCATCCAGCCCGCGGTTCGGCTCCACGGGCGCATGTACCCCTCGCTGGCCCTGGCCACGGCGCAAGTCGTCCATGGAAGGCGCGCGCGCACCACGGCGCTCTGGCGTTCGCTCACGCTGGGCGGCGGAACCGTCCCGCTCGACGACGATGGGAACATGGTCCTGCGCTTCCACGGAGGTGCGCGCGCCTACCGTCGCGTGTCGATCCTCGACGTGATCCTCTCCTGCCGGCTCCGATTGGAGGGGAAGCCGCCGCTCGTCGATCCCGCCTCGTTCCGCGACGCGGTCGTCTTCATCGGGGCGACCGCCCAGGGGCTCTACGATTTCAAGGCGACCCCGGTCGGCGGGCATTACCCGGGGGTCGAGATCCACGCGACGGCCCTGGACAATCTTCTGGCGGGGAGGGCGGTCCGGGATGAGACGGCCGGTCTTCCGTGGCTCCTGACGCTCATCGTCCCCTGCGCGGCCCTGGCGGTCGCGGCCGGGGCTGGCGCGAGGAGCCTGGCGTTGTCGCTGGGCCTATGGGTTCTGCTGGTCGCTTGCGTCCTGGGGGGATCGGCGTGGGCGTTCGCTTTGGGGCTGGCGATCCCGACGGTCCTTCCTCTTCTCGCCGCGACGACCTGCTATGCGGCCTCCTCGTCGCTCCATCACCTGGGCGAGGCGCGGCAGCGACGGCAGGTCGAGCGCGCCTTCTCGCATTACGTGCACCCGGAGGTCGTGCGGGAACTGGCGCGCGACCCGGGCAAGCTGCGCCTGGGGGGCGAGGAGCGCGAGATGACCGTCCTGTTCTCGGACATCGCGGGGTTCACGCCGATCGCCGAGAGGCTCGAGCCGCAGGCGATGGTGTCGCTTTTGAGCGACTATCTCACCGAGATGTCCGAGATCCTCCACGCTCACCGCGGGACGCTCGACAAGTACATCGGCGACGGGATCATGGCGTTCTGGGGGGCGCCGCTTCCGCAGGCGGAGCATGCCGTGCTCGCCTGCGAGGCGGCGCTCGACTGCCAGGCGCGCCTGCGCGCGATGGGTCCGTCGCTTGCCGCGCGCGGCCTGCCGCCCCTGTCGGCGCGGATCGGGATCAACACCGGCTGGATGAACGTCGGGAACATGGGGTCGCGCATGCTGTTCAACTACACGGTCCAGGGG
>JACQRN010000102.1 GCA_016206515.1 Planctomycetota bacterium
CCCCCGAGGCGCTGCGTATGGCGGAGTCCCAGGGGCTCGACCTCGTCGAGGTGGCCGACGCCGCGCGCCCGCCCGTCTGCCGCATCATGAACTACGGGAAGTTCAAGTACGAGAAGAAGAAGATGGGGCAGGAGAGTCGCAAGAAGTCCCACGTCATGCAGATCAAGGAGCTTCGGATGGGGGCGAAGATCCAGGAGCACGACCTCGCCTTCAAGCTGGGCAAGGCGCGCGACTTCCTGGAGCGCGGCGATAAGGTGATCATGACGATGATGTTCCGCGGTCGCGAGATGGCCCACACGGACATCGGCCGCGCCATGATGGAGCGGATCACGAAGGAGCTCGCGCCGCTGGCGAAGGTGGAGCAGGCGCCGAGGATGGAGAACCGCAGGATGTCGATGGTGCTCAACCCGATCCGGAGGTGACCTGTGCCGAAGAAAAAGAACATGAAGCGCAAGGAGAAGACCCACAAGGGGATGAAGAAGCGTTTCAAACTCACGCGGAAAGGGAAGGTCGTCACCCAGCGCCCCGGCAAGGGGCACCTGATGTCCGGCAAGTCCGGCCGCCGCAAGCGCAAGCTCTCCCGCCGCCACACCCTCGAAGGGATCATCGCCGTGAAGGCGGCGAGGCTTCTGGGCGGATAGGGGAGTGGGGCGACGGCGCTGCTGGACGCTGGACGCTGGACGCCGGACGCCCGTAGAATCCCGCCCCTATGCCGCGCGCCGCAGGGGGGGTCGCCACACGCCGCCGCCACAAGCGGATGCTCAAGCGCGCCAAGGGGTACCACGGCGCGCGCAGCAAGCGGTTCAAGGTGGCGAAGGAGACCGTCATGCGCGCCGAGCGCTACTCGCGCCACGGCCGCAAGCAGCGCAAGCGGGACCTCCGCTCCCTCTGGATCGTCCGGATCAACGCGGCCGCGCGCATGCGCGGCCTGACCTATGCCCGGTTCATGAACGGCCTCACGCGCGCGAAGGTGGCGATGGACCGCAAGAACCTCGCCGCGATCGCCTTCGAGGACCCGCAGACGTTCGACGCGCTGGCGAAGGTCGCCGAGTCGAAGGGGCTGGCGATTGCGCGAACGTGATTCGAACACGAACCGTGCGTCGCCGGGGCGGTTCCACGTAGGCACGAGATGGGTGCCCCGCGGTTTCGCGGGGAGGGGGGATCGATGACTCGGTCGAGGATGGCGGGGCTCCTGGTGTTCGCGATGTTCTCGGGGGGATGCGTCGCGGCGGGAGGCGCCCCCGACATGGGGCTGCTCGCGCGGGAGGCGGTCGCGCGGCTCGATGCGCACCTCGTCTATGTGGAGGTGGTCGCCGAGATCCGGACTCCCATGGGGGCGAGCGTGCAGACGGTCCGGTGCGCGGGGATCCCACTGACCTCCGACGGACTGATCCTCCTCCCGCTCCACGTTGCGCAGGATTCCGTCCAGGGGATCGTCGTCTGGGCGGGCCGCCGCGAATACCGTGGAAAGATCGCCGCCCAGGACGAGCAGGGCCAGCTGACCCTTTTGAGGATCCGGCCGGCGGAGTCTCTATCCCCCCTGGCGATCCCCGATCCGGCGCGCTCCCCGGCCGTGGGGGAGTGGGTCCTGAGCCTCTCCCCGACGGGGCCGGCGAACGACTACCGCCGGTTCCCCGCAGCGGGTTGGGTCCGCGGCCAGGTTGCCGACCAGTTCGACTCGCTCCTTGTGCAGGGGATCGACGGACAGAACCTGCTCGTCGGGTGCCCCGTGATCGACCGGCGGGGGAACTGGGTGGCGTGCCTGCAGCAGCGGCGGGTCACGCTCCTGCGCGACCTGCGGCCGAAGATCCAGGCTCTCCTGCGCCAGGTCGCCGAGGGGCAGACCCAGGAGGAGCGCCAGAGGCAGGGGGATCCCTGGCTCGGGCTCTACCACCAGCCGATCAACGTGGACTACGCCGACGGCGCGGGACTCCCGCGCTCGGCGGTCTGGCTGACGAACGTGATCTCCGACGGCCCGGCCGGCAAGGCGGGGCTGCGCACCGGGGATCTGGTCGTGTCGGTCGACGGCACGCCGCTCGCTCTCGAGGGGGCCGCGGCCGGCAGCTACATGATGAAGCTCCTCGCCCCGGAGGTCGGGCGCTCCGCCCTCGTGGGGTACCGCCGCGCCGGGCAGGCCGGGGAGGTGACGGTGGCGTTCGAGGCGCGCCCGAAGCTGCGCGAGTACCGCGCCACCGACCTCGGCATCCAGGTCGTCGAGGTTTCGGAGGTCGAGGTGGTCCAGCGCAACCTCCAGCGGCGCACGGGGGTCGTTGTCACCGAGGTCGTCCCGGGCTCCGCGGCCACGGCGACCGGAACCGAAGGTGCGCAGGTGCGCGCCAACGACGTGATCGTCGGGGTGAACCGCCGCCCGATCGCGGGGCTGTACGATTTCACCGCCGCGATCGACGAGATCCGCCGCTCGGGGACGCAGACGATCCTCCTGGAGGTCTGGAACGGGAATACGAGCCGCTACGGCTGCATCGACCTGCGGCTCGGTCGGCGGGACGGGGGTGGGGAATGAGGGAAATGGAGAGGATCGTTTCGTCCTGCGTCCGGCGTCCGGCGTCCTGCGTGTGGGGGACCGCATGGCGTCTCCTCGCCTGCGCGGCGCTGTCCGGTCTCCTCGACGGGGGGCTCGTCGCCCAGGAGCCCCCCGCGCCTCCGGCGGCGGAACCCGCGCCGTCGCAGGACCCCGGGATCTTCGCCCGGGTCGATCCGAGCGTGGTCACGATCAGCCACGAGCGGGCCATGGGGAGCGGGTTCATCCTTTCCGAGGACGGTTACATCCTCACGAACGGGCATGTCGTCATGGATGTCGGCGACGGGGAGGATCCCAAGGCGGTCTCGAGGCGGATCACCGTGACGTTGTCCGACGAGCGGAAGTTCCAGGCGCGCGTCCTGGGGCACAACCTCGACCCGGACGTGGCGCTGATCAAGATCGACGTCGGCGCCGAGAGGCTCTCCCCCGTCGAGATCGGGGACTCCCGCGCCGTGCGGGTGGGGCAGCGCTGCTTCGCCGTGGGGTCGCCTCGTGGGATGCGCCGCACGCTGACCTCGGGGGTCCTGAGCAATATCGAGCGGACGGATCTCGGGACCTTCACGACGGTCCTGCAGACCGACGCGGCGATCAACCCGGGGAACTCCGGGGGGCCGCTCTTCGACGAACAGGGCCGGGTCCTGGGGCTCAACACGTACGCCGACCAGAGGGCGAACAACCTGGGGTTCACCGTGCCGATCCACGTCGCGATGGTCCTGCAGGAGCATTACCGGCGGCACGGGTATTTCCGGCGCGCGGCGCTCCCGTTCTTCTTCGCACAGGAGACGCACGATCCGCTCGCCGCGGCGCTGGGTCTGCCGGGGCACGGGGTGCTTCTCGATTTCGTGGAGGAGGGGTCCTCCGCTTGGGCTGCCGGGCTCCGCTCCGGGGACGTGATCGTGCGCGTCGATGGCAAGCCGTGCCCGGCGCGGACGCGCACGGATCTCCTGGCGTTCCGGTGGGACCTCTCGACGCGCGAGGTCGGCAGCCGGGTGAGGCTCGATCTGCTGCAGTATGAGGAGGGGACGTGGAAGCCCCGCGCCGTCGAGATGGAACTGGAGGAGGACACGCCCGCCCCGGCGATCGGGAACCAGCGCGGGGAGATCCCCGAGATGCTCTACCAGCCGCTCGGGCTCGGGGTGCGGAGGATCGTACCTCTCGCCCGGTACGCCTTCGACCTGGCGACCGACCGGGGGGTGCTCGTGACG
>JACQRN010000104.1 GCA_016206515.1 Planctomycetota bacterium
CAACTTCGGTCTACCTCTGATCGGGCTCCTCGCAGATCTCGCAGGTGGCATCGGTGACCGTCAGCCACTTCTGCCCGTCGCGCTCGGAGACGGTCCCGGTGGCGGACACGGCGTGGCCATCGCACCCGGCCAACTTGCAACCGACGTCATCGAGCGTCACGTGGTACGTCTCGGGTGGGCACTCGCAGTCTCCCTCGCACGCGCTGCACTCCACCTCGAGGCAGACGCCGGTGAGCGTCCCCGCCTCGTCCGTCGTGCACGCCACGGTCCCCGACAGCGTCACTCCCGCGGGTTGTGCGGGTGCGTCCTGCGCGATCACCATCCCGCACAGCCCCGCCGCCAGCGTCGCCAGCATCATGATCCTCGCCATACTCCGCCTCCTCCAACCCCTCCGGAGCCCACCCCCGGTCAGGGGGCGAAATCCTACGCCGTTCGCGGGGGGTGTCAAGAAGACGGGGCATCCGATACGCTCCCCTCGTGAGCCGTGCGAAGTTCCTCTTCGTCTCGCGGTACGGCCTGTGCGGGGACCTCGCGTGGCGCGTCGCGCGGGAGGGGCACCCGGTGCGACTGCACATCCAGGACCGTTCCGAGCGGGAGGTGATGGACGGGTTCGTTGAGAAGGCGGCCGACCTCGCCGAGGCGGAGGAATGGGCCCAGGTCGTTGTGTTCGACGACAACGGATTCGCGGAGGCCGCCGACCGCCTGCGACGGCGCGGCAAGGCGGTGGTGGGGCCCACGGCCTACTCGGACCGCCTCGAGCTCGACAGGGATTTCGGACAGGCCGAAATGGAGGGGGCGGGGCTCACGACCCTGCCGCGGTGGGACTTCGACTCGTTCGATGCGGCGCTGAAGTTCCTGCGGGAGACGCCGGGGCGGTACGTCGTGAAGCCGAACGGGAAGGCGCAGGACGAGAAGGTCCTCTCCTATGTGGGACGGGAGGAGGACGGCCGCGACGTCGCCACCGTCCTCGAACACTACCGCCGCGGCTGGGGATCGAAGATCAAGTCGTTCCAGCTGCAGCGGTACGCCCTCGGCGTCGAGGTTGCGGTCGGGGCGTTCTTCAACGGGAAGGAGTTCGCCACCCCCGTCTGCGTGAATTTCGAGCATAAGCGGATGTTCAACGACGAGATCGGGCCCTCGACCGGGGAGATGGGGACGTCGATGTTCTGGACGGAGCCGAACCGCCTCTTCCGCGAGACGCTCGGGCGACTCCAGGAGAGGCTCGCCTCCTCGGGGTATGCCGGGTACGTCGACGTCAACTGCATCGCCTCCGCCCGCGCGATCCACCCGCTGGAGGTCACGGCGCGCTTCGGGTATCCGACGGTGAACATCCAGATGGAGGGGGTGACGACCCCGTGGGGGGAGATGCTGGAGGCGCTCGCGCGGGGGGAGTCCTTCCGCCTGAAGGCCCGTCGTGGCTTCCAGGTCGGCGTGGTCCTGGCGGTGCCGCCGTTCCCGTTCGACGATCCCGGCGCCTTCCGGAAGTATTCGGAGGACGCAGTCGTCCTGTTCGATCGCACGCCGAAGGAGGGGGAGGCGCCCGAGGGGGTGCACCCGTGCGAGGTGAAGCAGGCCGACGGCGACTGGCGCCTGACCGGGACCTCGGGGTACGCGCTGGTCGTCACCGGCTCCGGGACCACGATGGAGGAGGCGCGCAAGGAAGCGTACCGGAGAGTGCGCGGCCTCCACATCCCGAACGTCTTCTATCGGACCGACATCGGCCGCCGCTGGACCCGTGACGGCGATTGCCTCCAGACGTGGGGGTACCTGACGTAGGGTCCCGGCCGCGCCGGTCCCGGTCGCGCCGGTCCCGGCCGTCCCTACCCGTCGTCCGGGGCGAGCACCTCGATCATCTTCAGGAGGACCAGCCGCCGCAGGGCGTCGTGCCCCCGCGCGTTGGGGTCCTCCAGGATCCAGGTGTACCAGTAGTGCGGGTCCTTCGCGTCGTAATGCGGATGGTCCCGGTCGCGGCAGTGGATCCCGTGGCCGAGGAACAGGCCATGAAGGTCGACGAGGCGGACGTTCCGACGCGCATCGGCCGCCTCCCGGAGGATTCGGTTGTATGCGTCGAGGAGTTTCAGGCCGTCCGGCCATGCCGGGAGCGGCACGTTCGCGTTCTCGATGTCCCCGACGCCGTCGGTCGGGTCGTAGATGTTCAGGAGGAAGATCTCGCATCCGCCGGGGAATTTCTCCCCGACCGCGTCGAGGATGTCGTCGAGGCGTTGACGGAACCCCTCGATCCAGGGGCGCGCCTGTCCGAGCGTGGCGCCGTACATCCCGTCCGCCGTGGGGGGCTCCCTGCCATAGAAGTGGATCAGGTCGTTCCCCCCGGTCGAGACACAGACGATGCCGAAGACGTCCGGCGCCTGCGCCGGCATCGCGCGTAGCCACCGCAGATGCTCCTTCGAGATCGTGAAGTCGCACGCATGGTTGAGGATCCGCATCCCCGGGAGGACGGCGGCGAGGTCCTTGCCCCGCATGTCCGGATAGTGCGCGTCGAGGTTGTGGGCCACGAGATCGAGGTACCCGCGCTCGCGCCCCTCGTGCTCGATGCCGCCGAATCCGCGCGTGATGCTGTCGCCCAGGCCGAACAGGAGGACGGGCCCCTCGCGCCAGGCGCGCCGGAACGGTTCCACGCTTACCCCGGGCCCGGCGGGCCCCGTGCCCCACGGCGGCGTCCACCAGATCCCGTACCGACGGTATACGCCCAGCAGGATCGGGAGCAGAATCAGAAG
>JACQRN010000115.1 GCA_016206515.1 Planctomycetota bacterium
GAGATCGCGCTGCGCCACGCGGACGTGGTGCTGGCCGGCGGTACCGAATCGCTGTCGGATATCCCGATCCTGCACTCCACGCGCATGAGCCGGCTGCTCACCGAGGCCGCCAAGGCGAAGACGGCGACCGCCAAGCTCGCCACCCTGGCCCGCGTCCGTCCGCGGGACCTGGTGCCGGTCACCCCCGCGATCGCCGAGCCCTCCACCGGCCAGACGATGGGGCAGTCGGCCGAGAAGATGGCCAAGGAAAACGGCATCTCGCGGGAGGCCCAGGATCGCTACGCCCTGCGATCCCATCAGCTTGCCGCGGCCGGAACCGCCGACGGACGGCTGACCGCCGAGATCGCGCCGGTCTTCCTTCCGCCGAGCTTCGACACCGTCGTCACCACCGACAACGGCATCCGCACCGACACGACCCTCGAGGCGTTGGCCAAGCTGAGGCCGGTGTTCGACCGGCGGTACGGGACCGTCACGGCGGGAAATTCGTGCCCGATCAGCGACGGGGCGTGTGCGCTCCTCCTGGCGCGCGCCGAGGCTGCGCACGCGGCGGGGTACAAGCCCCTGGCGAAGATCCGCTCGTATGCTTTTGCGGGGCTCGACCCGGCCCGGATGGGGCTCGGCCCGGTCTACGCGAGCGCGAAGGCGCTCGACGAGGCGGGTCTGACGATGGCCCAGATCGGCCTGGTGGAGCTGAACGAGGCGTTTGCCGTGCAGGTGATCGCCTGCGCGCGCGCGTTCGATTCGGGCGACTTCGCCCGCGAGATGGGGCGGTCCGCGCCGCTGGGGGCGATCGATCCCGCCCGCATGAACGTCAACGGCGGCGCGATCGCCCTGGGGCACCCGGTCGGGACCAGCGGGGCGCGGCTCCTGCTGACGCTCGCCCTGGAGATGGGGCGGCGGAACGTCCCGCTCGGCCTGGCGACCCTCTGCATCGGAGGCGGCCAGGGGGCCGCCTTCATCCTGGAGCGCGACGGTGACTGCGCCTGATCCCGCCCCCGGCGCCGTCACGCTCGAGGAACTCGGCGGCGGACTCTGGCGGATCGTCCTCGACGCGCCGGGCGAACCGGTCAACACCCTCGCGCCGCCGGTCCTGCGCGCGCTCGGGGATATCGTCGACCGCCTCTCCGGGCGCAGGGCGCGCGCGGTGTTCATCGAGAGCGGGAAACCAGACGCGTTCGTCGCGGGGCTCGACCTGCGGGAGTTGCGCGACCTGCTGCACCGCCCGCCGCACGAGCGCGCGGCGCGCTCGCGCGAGGTCTGCGCGGCGGGGCAGGGGGTCTTCACGCGTCTGGAGGCGCTCCCGTGCCCGACGATCGCCGTGATCAACGGGGCGTGCCTCGGCGGCGGGATGGAGCTTGCGCTCGCCTGCAAGTACCGGCTGGCGACCGACGGGCCGAAGGTGTCGCTCGGCCTGCCGGAGGTCCGCCTCGGATTGATCCCCGCCTGGGGGGGGTGCCAGAGGTTCCCCCGGCTCCTGGGGCTCCCCGTCGCCGCCGAGGCGATCCTTTCGGGTCGCACCTGGAGCGGACGCAGTGCGCGCAGGATCGGTCTCGTCGACGACGTCGTCCCGCACGAGACCGCCCATGACGCGGCGCTCCGGTTCGCGCGCGGCGTCCTGGACGGGAAGCGCTCTCCGCGGCGGCTCCCCCTGTCCGCCCGCTTGGCGTCCGCGGGTCCGCTCCGCCAGGTGATCTTCTCCAAGGCGCGCTCCGGTGTCCTTTCCAAGACGCACGGGTGCTACCCGGCGCCCCTGGAGGCGATCGAGGCGATGCGCGCGGGGCTCGCAGGCGGGATGGCCGCGGGGCTGCGGCGAGAGGCGGATGCGGTGGCGCGCCTGCTGACCGGGCCGGAGGTCGGGAATCTCGTACGGCTCTTCTTCGTCATGCAGGGGGAGCCCGCTTCCGGGGCTCCCGCGGCCCCGGATGCGCCCGAGCCCCGCGAGACCCGCCGGATCGGCGTTCTGGGGGGGGGCTTGATGGGAGCCGGGATCGCCGCGGCCTCCACCGAGAAGGGGATCGCGGTGCGGTTGAAGGACGTCAACGTCGCGGCGCTCGCCGCGGGGCTCTCCCGCGTCGCCGGAGGCTTGCGCAAGCGCGTCTCCCGCCGCTCCCTGACGCCGCTGGAAGCGTCGGACCGGCTGCACCGGATCGTCCCGACCTCCGACTGGACCGGGTTCGGCAGGCTCGACCTCGTCGTCGAGGCGGTCCCGGAGATTCTCAACCTGAAACGGGATGTCTTCGCGCAGGCGGAGGCGGCCGCCGGGTCGGAGACGATCCTGGCGACGAACACCTCGGCGCTCTCCGTCGACGCGATCGCCTCGGGGCTTGCGAAGCCGGAGCGGTTCCTCGGCCTGCACTTCTTCTCCCCGGTCGAGAGGATGCCCCTGGTCGAAATCATCCCCGGCAGCGCGACGGCGCCCTGGGCGGTCGACGCGGTCTGCGCCTACGTGCGCCGCCTCGGGAAGGTGCCGCTCGTCGTCAAGGACCGCCCGGGATTCCTCGTCAACCGGGTCCTCGGCCCGTACATGCAGGAGGCGTGCGCGCTCGCGGTCGAAGGGGCCAAGATCACGCAGGTCGACCGGGCGATGGAGCGCTTCGGCATGCCGATGGGGCCGTTCCGGCTCATGCAGGAAGTCGGCCTCGGCGTCGCGCAGCACGTCGCCCGGATCCTTCGCGACGCGTTCCCGGAGAGGATGCCCGGCGCGCCGCTCCTGGAGAGGATGGGGAAGGGGGAGGGGTTCTACAGGGAGCGGCGACCGAACGATCCATACCTCTCGCGCCTCCTGACCTCCATCCGCGCCGAGGGGCGCGTGGCGTACCGCGGGGCGATCCCGGACGCCGAGATCGTGGAACGGCTCGTCCTGGTGCAGGTGAACGAGGCGTGCCACGCGCTCTCCGAGGGGGTCGTCGTCTCCGCCGCCGAGGTGGACGCTGGGATGATCCTCGGGACCGGCTTCGCCCCGTTCCGCGGGGGGCTGCTGCGGTACGCGGACACGCTGACCGCGAAGCGCTGCCACGACCGCCTCGCGGAGCTCGCCTCGAAGCACGGTGCGCGCCACCACCCCTCCCCGTACCTTGCCGACCTCGCCGCGCGCGGCGGGCGGTTCTACGCGGAGTGAGAGCCTGGGAGCCCATCGTCTTGCGCGTCGAAGGGCGCCGCCGGGTCCTGCCGCCGGCCCACCCCGCCGTGCTCCCGGAAGCGGGCAGTCGTGTGGTTTTTCACAGGGAGCAGGTTTGTCCCCGGCCCGCTTCCGGTCCGCGCGGCGGGGGCCCCGTCCGGCGTCACCCAGCGGCGCCTCGGGCGTGCCGACCGATTACCTCTCACGCTCTGAGAGGTTCTTCGTGTCCTTGTCATCCCGTGCGAAGCGAAGGATCCCTGCCCTCGAGGTTCGTCAGGACGATGGGCTGGGTCATCAGACCCAGTTCTCGGTCTTCATCCCCGCGACGGGTCGCGAAGATCGCGGAGGCGCTTCTGGGCGGGGCGCGGGATCTCTCCGGGCCATGCGTCCAGGCAGCGCCTGAACGCGTCGGGCCACACGTCCGCGGGCTCCAGGATGACGCGCCGCCCCTCGCGGCGCGCCAGGACCTCCCGTTGCGCCGGAAACCGGCACTCCTTGGGCAGGCGGACCGCCTGGCTCCCTCCGTTGCGGAACAGCTTGGCGCGGACTGATTTCACGAAAAAAAGTATGTACGCCTGTATCGCCTCCGTCCAGCGACCGCAGGGTGCATCTTTTTGCAAATCCGTAACGTGACACCGCCCCGCCGATGTCGTCCAATCCGTTGGACGGGATCGCAACGGGCGGGTTTGGAAGGGGGCATGTCATGGTGCGTAACGGGCGGTTCGGTGCGGTTCTCGGAGGGATCCTTCTGCTTGGCGGGACGGCCGCCAGGGCGCAGGAGGAGGCCGGCTCCGTCTCCCCGGAGCGCCCGGCGGCGGACGTCCCAGCGGTCGAGACCCGGATCGCGGCGGCCACGGTCTATCTCGACCATGCGTGGGTGACGCGGGAAGGGACCGCGACGCTGGAGGCGGGCGTACGCCTCGTGGCGGTGCGCGGCCTCCCGGCGGAACTCGACGACGGCTCCATCCGCGTGGAGATCGAGGGGGATGCCCGGCTGGAGGAGACCGCCATCCACCGCGCGTTCCTGGTGCGTCACGACGAGGCGGCGCTGCGCGCCCTCGAGGCGCGCGCGCGGGAGTTGCAGGACCGGATCACAGCCGAGGAGGACCGGATCCGCGTCCTGGCGGCGGAGGAGGCGTTCCTCCAGTCGCTCCGGGCCGCGCAGGGGGGGAACCTGTCCCGCGAGGTCGGGGCGGGGACAGTCGTGGCACAGGACGCCGCGGCGTACCGCGAGGTCCTCTCCTATGTGACGGAGGCGATGCTGACGGGGGTCCAGAAGCGCCGCGAGGCGGAGCGCGCCGTGCGCGACCTGCGTCCCGAGCTGGAGGCGTGCCAGCGCGGCATCGCCGAGGCGGCGCGCGGCGTCCGGCTCGAGCAGAAGGACGTTGTCCTGTCGCTCTCCGTGCCGCGCCCGGGCCCCGTCCGGTTGCGCCTCGCCTACCAGGTCCCCGGGGCGCTCTGGTTCCCGGTCTACGACATCCGCTCGGAGGGGGACGGAAAGAACCTCGAGATCGCCTACCACGCGGTGGTGCAGCAGGCGACCGGTGAGGACTGGTCCGGGGTCGCCCTGACGCTCTGTGCGGCGCGCCCGGCGGTGCGGACGGGGCTCCCGGGCGTGGCGCCGTGGTTCGTGACCGTCGGCGACGCGGGCGGCGGCTTTCCGACCTCCATCTCGTCCCTGGGGCAACGGCAGGAGGAGTACGCCCCGTGGGCGAACCTGCGGGCGCAGTCCGCGATGCGTCTCGCGCAGAACGGGGAGGCGCACGCGAGGCTCCTTGAGAACTGCTTCCAGATCGAGAAATTCCAGGCCGTTTTCTCCTTGCGCAACGGCGAGGGGAGGCGGACGAGCTCGGCCTCCTTCCCGGCGGCGCGGCCCGAGACGGTCCCGGGGGACGGCAGGGCGCGCCGCGTGGCGGTCGCCTCCCTGCGCCTGCCGATGGAGCGCCGTCTCTCGGCGATCCCGTCCGTCGCGCCGGACGTGTACGTCGCCGCGGCGTTCCGAAACGGCTTCGCGCACCCCCTCCTTCCGGGGACGGCCACCGTCTTCTCCGGATCGGACCGGGTCGGGACCGCGGAGATCGGATTCACCGCCCCGAACGAGCCGATCGAGACGTTCCTGGGCGTCGATGAGTCGGTCAAGGTGACGCGCGAACTCGACCGCCAGCGCAGCAGCGAGACGGCGCTGTCGGGCCGCAAGCGGTTGGAAGTCGCCTATACGCTCGTCGTCGAGAACTTCGGCGGCGCGGCGACGACGGTCGCGATCCGCGAACCGACCCCCGTCTCCCAGGACGAACGGGTCCGCGTCCGTATGGCGCGACCGTCCGTTCCTCCCTCATCCGAGGAGCGCGGCGTCCTGACCTGGGAGATCCCCGTCGCGCCGGGTGGGCGTTCGGAAATCACCTACGGGTTCACGCTGGAGTTTCCCCAGGAGATGTCCGTGACGACGGTGGCAGGGGGGTAGGAGGCAAATGGGGACTGTCCCAGCCCTCGATCCGACGTCGGCGTGGACTGTCCCCATTTTCCATTCGATGCAGATATAACCTGTTTGTATGAAATGCGTTGTGTCGTTCCGTGTCGCAGATTAGGTGTTGACTGCTCGTCTGCCCCCTGACAAAATAGGCACGGTTGTTTGGCCGGGGTTTCACACACCTCCCGCCGGAAGGCGGGATTTTTTTTGGAGCGGGGTCGGACATGAGCGAAATCCTTCGGTTCGTCGATCTGATCAACCGGGAGCGGGATATCGACCGCGAGAGCATCTTCCAAGCGCTCGAGACGGCGCTCCTGTCGGCGGTACGCAAGCAGGAGGGGCGGGCGGTCGAGGTGTCGGCCACCGTCGACCGGGTCACCGGGGAGATCGAGGTGTGGGTCGACGGGAAGCCGGTCGACCACAAGACGCTCGGGCGGATCGCGGCGCAGACCGCCAAGCAGATCCTGCTCCAGCGCAACCGCGAGGCGGAGCGGGACGTCGTCTACAAGGAGTACGAGCACAAGAAGGGGGAGATGGTCACCGGCATGGTCCAGCGCATCGAGCGCGGGATGGTGATCGTCAACATGGGGCGGACCGAGGGGATCATCCCCCGCATGGAGCAGGTCCGCACGGAGCTGTACAAGCCGGGCGACCGCGTCCGGTGCCTCATCCTCGACGTGCAGAAGGTCGGCCAGCAGGTCCGGATCGTCCTGTCGCGGGCGCACCCGGACCTGGTGCGGCGCCTGTTCGAGATCGAGGTGCCGGAGATCGGCGAACGGATCGTGGAGGTCCGCGCGCTCGTGCGGGAGCCGGGACACCGCACCAAGATCGCGGTGGCATCCGTCGACACGCGCGTCGACGCGGTGGGCGCCTGCGTGGGGGTCCGCGGCAGCCGGATCAAGAACGTCGTCGACGAACTCAACGGGGAGAAGATCGACATCATCCGCTGGTCCGACATGCCGGAGATCCTGCTGGGGAACTCCCTGAAGCCCGCCGAAGCGGAGGAGATCTACGTCTACGCCAAGACGCGCCGCGCGGAGGTGATCGTCGCGGACGACCAGCTCGCCCTGTCGATCGGCCGGCGGGGGCAGAACGTGCGCCTCGCGGGGAAGCTCTGCGGCTGGCAGATCGACGTCTACACGCGCGAGCAGATGCGCGAGCGCTCCGCGGAACGCCGCGCGGAGCTCTCCTCCCTGCCGCACATCGGGGAGGAGAACTTCGGCCGGCTCGCCGAGGCCGGGTACGGCGGATGGAAGGACGTCGCCGAGCGCGGCGCCGAGGGGCTCTCCTCCCTGGCCGGGATCGAGCTGACTCCCGAGAGGATCGAGGAGATTGTCCGCGTCGCCAGCGAAAGGCAGGCCGCGAAGGATGCGCGCGAGGCGGAGGAGAGGGCTCGCGTCGAGGCGGAGGCTGCGGCAGCCACCGCCGCGGCCTCCGCGGCGCAGGCGGCCGCCCAACCGGCCGCGCCCGCCCCGCCGGAGGGCGCCGCGCAGGACGCGCCCTCGCCTGCGCTCGGGCAGGGCGGGTAGGCTGTCGGCGTGACGGTGACGAAGAAGCGGCTCCACGAGGTCGCCAAGGATCTCGGGCTCGACACGAAGGTCGTGCTCGATCGGTGCAAGAAGATCGGGATCCCCGTCAAGAGCCACGCCTCGACCCTCGGCTCGGTCGAGATCGAGCGTCTGCGCCTCGCCTTCGGGGTTTCGAGGAGCTACACGCCGCCCCCGGGCGCGCGCAAGGTCGAGGCCATGCCGACCGCCAAGCCGCTTCCCCCGCCCCGTCCCGAGCCGGTTCGCGGCGAGGCGCCCCGTCCCGCGCCGGTGCCGCCGCGTCCCGCCCCTCCGCCACGCCCCTCCGTCGTGCCCGTGAATCCGAACGCCGCTCCCAGCGAGGGGGGGGTCACCGTCCACGTCATCGACCAGCGCTCCGAGGGGGGGGCCGAGCGCCGCCACGTCAAGCTCGAGAAGATCCCGCGCCGCGGGCGCCGCCCGGGGTTTCCGGGGATGCGCCCGCGAGGTCCGGGCTCGCCCGGTCTCGGCGCCCGTCCGGGATCTCCGGCCGCCGCGCCGGCCCCGCGCCGGACGGTCGAGGTGCAACTCCCGGTGACCGTGAAGTCCCTCTCGGGGATCCTCGGCGTGAAGGTCGGCGACCTCCTGAAACATATGTTGGATCTCGGCGTCCTGGTCACGATCAACCACGCCCTGGGAGACGAGGTAGTGGCGCTGCTCGGCGAGAAGCTCTCCATCGACCTGAAGGTGATCGCCGCGGACGACCCGGGCGAGAAGTCGATCGCCGAGGTCGCGGACAAGCCCGAGGATCTCGTTGCCTGCCCGCCGATCGTGACGATGATGGGGCACGTCGACCACGGCAAGACCTCGCTCCTCGACCGGATCCGCCGCACCAACGTGGCGGCCAAGGAGTCGGGCGGGATCACGCAGCACATCGGCGCCTACCGCGTGGTGCAGGGGGACAAGACGGTCGTCTTCCTCGACACCCCCGGGCACGCGGCGTTCACGGAGATGCGCGCCCGCGGGGCGAACATGACCGACATCGTCGTGCTCGTCGTCGCTGCCGACGAGGGGGTCATGCCCCAGACGGAGGAGGCGCTCAACCACGCGCGAGCGGCCGAGGTTCCGATCGTCGTGGCGCTCAACAAGATGGACAAGCCGCAGGCGAACCCGATGAAGGTCAAGCAGCAGCTGGCGGGCGTCGGGCTCCAGACCGAGGAGTGGGGCGGCAAGACGGTCGTGGTCGAGGTCTCCGCGCAGACCGGCGCGGGGATCGACAAGCTGATCGAGATGCTCGCCCTCGAGGCGGAACTCCTGGACCTGAAGGCGAACCCGAACAAGCCCGCGCGTGGGGTCGTCATCGAGTCCTCGCTCAGCGGCGAGCGGGGGGTCGTGACGCACGTCCTCCTGCGCGAGGGGACGCTCAAGAAGGGGGACGTCGTCCTGGCCGGCTCGTGCTACGGGCGCGTCCGGGGGCTCAACGACGACCAGGGGAAGCCGATCCCGAAGGCCGGCCCCAAGATGCCCGTCGAGATCCTCGGGTTCGAGGACCCGCCCGAGGCGGGGGACGCCTTCTATGTGATGGAAGATATGGACGCGGCGAAGGATCTCGCGGGGGAGCGCGCCGCGGCGACGCGCGAGAAGGACCTCGTCCGGCGCCAACATGTCACGCTGGAGAACCTCTTCGGGCAGACGGAGAAGGAGGGGCTCCACGACCTCAACGTCATCCTCAAGGGGGACGTGCAGGGGTCGCTCGAGGCGATCGAGAAGGCGATCTCGGACCTCTCCACCCCCGAGGTGAAGGTGCGCGTCCTGCACCGGGGCGTCGGGACCGTGACGGAGTCCGACGTGCTGCTGGCGGACGCCAGCGACGCGATCATCATGGGATTCCACGTGGTGCCGGAGGAGCGCGCCCGCTCGCTCGCGCAGGAGAAGGGGGTCGAGATCCGCCGCTATCAGATCATCTACCAGATCGTCGACGACGTGAAGAAGGCGCTCGAGGGGATGCTCGCCCCCGAGGCGCAGGAGGTCTCCCTGGGGCTGGTCTCCGTGCGCAAGACCTTCCACGCCTCGAAGGTCGGCACGATCGCCGGGTGCATGGTCTCCAAGGGCGTGGTCCGCCGCGACGCGCGCCTCCGCCTGATCCGCGACGGCGTGGTCGTCCACGAGGGGACGGTCGGGAGCCTCAAGCGGTTCAAGGACGACGCCTCCGAGGTCAAGGAGGGGACCGAGTGCGGCATCAAGATCGAGGGGTACGACGACGTGAAGGAAGGGGACGTCATCGAGTCGTTTAAGATTGACATGGTGGCGCGCACCCTCGACGTGGCGCCGAAGTCTCCAACGCAGTCCAAGAAGTAAAGCGGTCCGCAGACACCGTCACCGCCTGTCATCCTGAGCCGAGCCTACCTCACCGCCTGTATACCGTCCCCGCCGTGGGCCACCCGCGGGCGCCGGTGCTCGGCTCGAATTGCCAGGTCGCTCGCCGCGTCGCTACGGCCCATGCACATCCGACCCAGCTGAAATTCGGGGGCTGGGGAGAGCTCCATCGGAAGTGGGGGCCTCCGCTCCTTGCGAGCTTCCGGCAATTCGGCCTGCGCGCCTGACGCGCCCGCGGGCGGCCCCCGGCGGGGTCGCTGCCTTGGATGGGCGGCCACGGATGGAGGACGTGTGACAGTACATTTTCCTCGGCCCCGGACGCTCCGCTCGGCGACCGCGGCCATCCCTGACCGCGGACCGCGTCGATCCTCTCGCACGAGGAAAATGGGGACTGTCCCAGCGACCGATCTGGCGTCGACGTGGACTGTCCCCATTTTCCGGTTGTCATCCTGTCGGATCGCTCTCGTGTCTACTCTCGCACCACAACGTCGATCCAACGACTCGTGTTGGATACCTCGCGTCCTGCATCGTCGTAACCGGTCATATACAGGCGCACCGTCATGCCTGCGCGGATTTCTCTTATCCCTGCCGCGAGGTCTGCGATGCCGATCTCCCGCCCTGGCGGCTCTTCCATGGATAGCGCGCCCAATCCGCTGAATCGTGTTTCGTTCTCCGGGAGGTATTCAATCTTGTCGGCGCGGATTTCGACGCGCCGCACCTCCGGGCAGGGTTCCCATGTGATCCGGGTGTTGGTACGCAGACTGACATCGCCTCCGGGATGGGACCATCGCATCGGGGAGACAAACTCCAGATCGGGCAGGATCAGAAAAGGGTCTACGGCAAGGGTGGTTTCAATCATCCAAGGGCGCCAGATCCGTCCCTCGGGATCGACAAAGCAGACTCCGAAGTTTTGCAGTGCGTGTTGTCCAGGCTGCACGATGGCAAACAGGTATCCTTCGTGGTCCGGCCATGTCCAGGAGGTCGGCTGTCCATCCAGAGTCATCATCAGTTCGACATCCCCCGTACACGGCACAAACTGTCCCCTCTGGAATTGCATCGCGCGTGTCGCGAGGATCGCGCTGCCAGGGTTCCGCTCTCTCCACTCGTCGATTTTGGACTGCAGGACCGGATCGGAAATCATCCCGCGGTAGCGGCGCTGACGGTCCAGAATCCTCCAGATCGTCTCGACCCGGCAGGCACGTTCCGGATCCGCGTCATCCCTTGCCATCTCAAGGAAGGGAAGTGCCGCGTCACCCAGATGGAGAAGATCCTGATGCGCATGTTCCCGCGTGCGCCAGTCGGGATCCCCCAGTTGTTCGATCCATAGATCGGTCCTCTCGGGCAGTGACGGCGTTGCCGCGCCGCAGCCCAGAAGAAGCGGGATCAGGACGAGGCAGTTAAGCACATATCGTTTCACGCGGTCAGTATCCC
>JACQRN010000117.1 GCA_016206515.1 Planctomycetota bacterium
CTCTACCCCCTCTTCCGCCGTCCCTGCGACCAGGAGTACTTCCGCCTCCTGCGCGGTGTGCAAAACCTCCTCCGCCTCCTCCCGCCCCAAATCCCGTGGCCACGAACTGGGTAAACGCGTGAAATGCCGTACTTGCGCTATGTGCACGGGAGAAGTACACTCCCCCGGAGAATCTTCCCTGCCGTTCCGATGGGATGGTAGGAAAGTATTTTGGGGGCCGTCCTGATGGATGGCCCCCTTCTGTTTGAGGGAGATCGGGACGACGAGGCCGCACATGACTGGAGCAATGCGATGAGCAGGACGGCGGTATTCATCGATGGTGCTTATCTGGACCACATCCTCCGGGATGATTGCGCCGGGTTCAGGCTCGACTACGCCCACTTCTCCGACCGGCTCGCGGAGGGGAAGGAGACCCTGCGCACCTACTACTACAACTGCCTGCCGTACCAGAGCAACCCGCCCACGGCCGAGGAGCGGGAACGGTTCGGGAAGGCGCAGCGGTTCACCCAGCGCCTATCCCGCCTGCCCCGTTACGAGGTGCGTTTGGGAGCGTTGCAGTACAAGGGGGTCGAGCGGGAGAGCGGGCGGAAGATCTTCGTCCAGAAACGCGTCGACATTTTGCTGGGGGTCGATCTGGTTCTTCTGGCTGCGAAGCACCAGATCATCGATGCTGCTCTCGTTGCTGGGGACAGTGATTTTCTCCCGGCGGTCAAGGCGGCCAAGGATGAGGGTGTTTCCGTGCGGCTCTACCACGGGCGAACGAGCCCACCGCACAACGAACTCTGGGAGGCCGCGGACGAGCGGACCCTGATCACCTTGGCATTCCTGGAGGGGCTTGCGAGAGCGGATCGTTGAGGGGGTTCGCTCGTCCGCTCGGTCCCCGCATGCTGCACGGGGCGCACCCGCCCCTCATCGGTAGTTGACCGACCAGACCGCATGATCCCAGAGCAGCTGGCGGTTCCGTGACCGGCGATCCTTCGCCTTCAGGTCCTCCAGGGGCAGGTGGAAGGTCTTTCCGTCCGAAGCGCGCCGTACCTTCGCGAGCAGCCCGTGGTCCGGATCCAGCTCTCGCTCGATCTCGATGAGATCAAGGTCGTCCCGGTAGGAGGGTTGGGTCTTGCGGAGCCTGGCGTATTCCGCGGCGCTGCCCGGTCCCCAGACGAAGAACTCCTCCCAGGGGAAGTCCTCGATACCGTTGAGCCAGCAGGGGCGATCCAGGTTCTCCTCCAGAAACCGGGCATACGCGCGCAGCGTCTCCTTGTTGACGAGAGGAACGCCTTTCAGTCCGAAGACCTTCGCAATGCGCTTCTCCTGCGCACCCTTCGCCGGGACCTCCTCCGGGGTCCCTACCTTCTGGTTCTCAGACACGTTCGCCCCCTGTCTTTCCATGCGTTCAGCCGATCTTGTAGGCGAGGATCTCCATCATGTGGTCCTCCGCGGTCCCAGTATGGCCGTCATGCTCCTCCCAGCACTCGTCCGACCAGATGTACGGTTGGTATGCCCACTTGTCCGGACGCCCCATGAACTTCAAGCGTCCCAGCGGACGATGCGTTGTGGACCCCTTCCCGATGGGAAGCGTCCTGGGCCGGTCGTTGTGTGGGAACCGCTTCCGCTCGACCTCCATATACAGGTAGCACTGTTGCGGGACAACGAACAGGTGGTGGTCGAACTCAAAGTCCATCTTTCGGAACATCGAGGCCAGTCGTTCCGTCACGGACGCGACGATCTCGGATGGGATCGTCGTCTTGCCCGGTGCACCCGGTTTCTTTCTGTGTCCCATGTTTGACTCGTACGGCAGTCTCCCGAATTCAACGCGAGCGTCCGCAGCACTTCTTGAACTTCTTCCCCGAGCCACAGGTACAGGGGGCGTTCCGGTTCACCTTGAGCCCCTCTTCCTCTCCCCCGCCCCCGCGTGTGATGGAGAACACGGGCTCGCCGGGGTCCTTGTCCTCGGCCCCTTCTTCCGCGAGCATCTCGTGGCGCTCCGCTAGGTCCGGCTTCCCCCACTCGCGGTACATCTCCGCGAGCCGCTCGTGCACTGCGGTCGTGTCGTCCAGTCGCGGTTCCTCCAGAGCTCGCAGGTAGATCGCCTCGGCTCTCGCGAAGTCCCTGTGCGCCTGGGCACCGCCCTTCAGCCAGTACTGGTCGGCCCACAGGATGTAGTTCCACGCGTCGCTACGGTCCTCCCGGATCAGAGATTCGAACATCCCCTCTGCCTGTTCGCGTTCGCCCATCGCGAATCGCGCCTCCACCTCGTACCTGCGGAAACCCGGCAGCAGGTCCCCCTCGCCGGAGAACGTCTCGACGAATGCACGGCAGTACTCCGCGCACTCCCGGAAGAAGGCAGGGTCCTTGAGCCCAGCGTTGCAGAGCTCGATCTGGAAATCCTGGCACCAGTTGAAGACGCACTGCGTGCCGCGGACGAGGTCGTCGGCTTCCGCGGTGGTGTGCCCGGTCCCCGTCATTCTGGATTGGATGGCCCGCCAGACCTTGAGCCAGACGCGGGCGGCCTCGATGGGCTTGCCCTCCTTGGACAATCGGTACCCCTCTTGCATCCAGTCGTCGAGCGCCTCCGGTGTGATCAGGTCCGGCAGGAGCCGCTTGCGGAGTTCCATCGCCGCGAGGAACAGGAAGTCGTCATCGGTCTCCTTCGCCGTGCATGTGGGGAGGCGCGCCCATTGGGTCGAGAGCCGATCCGCGGATTCCATGCCGCGCAGGTCCTTCTCGAACTGGGCGCGGCCGAACGGCACACCGAAGGACCGGAGCTTTTCGATGATCGCCTCGGTATCCATGACTGCGACGTTCACCTGGAGCCAGCGGTTGTCCTTCTTCATCGCCGCCGCGTACGCGGGGTCCTCGCGCACCTTCGATTCCACGAGATCGCAGATCGTCTTCCGGGAGATCTTCATCGGGGGCCGATTATCCCAAGGGAACGGCCTCTCTGTGCGCTGCGTTTTTTCTGATTTCCTCTCTGGACGATGGTCATCCCCGTCATAGCCTCCAGACAGAATGGAACCCCGGGACGACGATCATGGCCGAGGAGAACGTCGAGGGGTACATCCCGGTCGCCCGGTCCCTCCTGCCACGGAATGACGTCGTCTTCACCCTGCGCGTCCAGGGGGACAGCATGACCGGCGTCGGGATCCACGACGGGGACCTGATCGTGGTCCGCAAACAGGATACGGCGGAGCCGGGGCAGATCGTGGCGGCCCTGGTGGATGGCGAGGCGACGGTGAAGCGCCTGGCGCAGCGCGGGAAGCGGCTCTGGCTGCGTCCCGAGAACCCCGCATACAAGCCGATTCGGATCGGATCGAAGGGAAGGATCGTCGGAAAGGTGGTGTGCGTCATCCGGAAGGTCGCGTAGCGGCAAGAACAGGCTGACGAGAAGGGAAGAGATGCCTTCTCCCGTCCCCTTCGGGGGGCGCTCAAGGGTCCGCGTGCGGGTTGCCAGGAGGCGGCCGTGGCACGGCGGACCCGTCCGTGTTTCGGGGGAGGGGCGGTGGATTCGGTGGAAACGGGGGAGGAGAGAAAAGTGAAGCCCGAACGCGAAAAGGTGAAAGAGGCCGCCATCGGATACCAACATGGGATCGGCGCACCTCCGAGGGCAGCGCCCGAGAAGGGTGCGGGGACCGGGCGCATGGGCGACAAGGACAAGGTTTGCAGAACTCCCCTGCACTGCCCATGGTGCGGGCGATCCCCGCACGTCGGTATGACCTTCGGCAACGTCGACGTCTGGTGCCGGCACTGCAAGAAGGCGTTCGTCGCGGAGATCAAGCCGAAGCGGAATCTGAAGGGAAAGGAGGTGGAGCCGAAGAAGGACGACGGGGAGGCCCGCGGCGAGTGATCTGCGGGGTAGGACAGCCACCAAATGGCTAAAGGCCGGAGGCTGTGGAACGAACGGGGAGCCAGGGTCCTAGGGGCCAGCGCTCACCTGCGACAACCGGTGTAGTTCGACTGCGAAGCGGTGCTTCGAGCACGCGTGCCTCCAGCGAGGGGCACGTGCCACCACGGTGGGCCAGAGCCTATAGGGCCAGTGCCCGCTTGGGCCCAGTCGCCAACGGGGACAACCCCGGGGCGGCAGGCTCGTGTCGTGATGAGCCGTCACTTCCGGGCGCGTCCCGGAAGGGGACGGCGCGGTGCACGAGCAACTCCGCCGCGACCTGGGCGTGGCCCTCCAGTCGCAAGAATTCCAAGAGGCCTTCGAAGCATTGAAGAGGACAGATGGGATCTTCGAAAAGTACCCGACGCCGGAGGCGCTCATCGCGCTCTGCCGGCCGGGTGGACCGGACCGGGAAGGGTGCGATCTTGCCCTGGGGGCGATCCTGCGGGCGATGCGTTCAGGCAATGCGCTCTTTCCCCTGATTCACCTGATGCTCTGGGAGAGCCTGGCGCGGCTCTTCCGACGGCTGCGGAAGAGGATCAGCGATCAGGAGGAACTCTTCGAGCGGATCCAGTGGGAGTTCTTCCAGCAGGTGACCCGGCACGATCCAGACCGGCTCCCCGGGAAGATCGACGTGATCCTCTTCCTGAACACGAAGCGGGAGGTGATCCGATGGGAGCGGGGTGAAACGGAACGCCGGGCCATCATGGAGGAGGCCGCGGTCACGTTCAGCACCGTTGTGCATGACGATCCCGTCGAACCGGAACCGCCGTTCATCCGGGCGGGGTCGTTCCTGGCGGAACTCGTGGCCGCCGGGGTCATCAGGGAGGTGGAGCGCGACGTCCTGCTGGCCACCGACGTGCAGGGAGGCATCGACCTCACGGAATGGGCGGTACGCCGCGGAATGAAGTTCCAGACGGCGGCGAGCCTCCGCCGGCGCGCCCGAGAGGCGATCCGGGAGTACCTGCTCCGGCAAAGGAGGAATTCCTGAAAAAGTCTGCATACAAACTGCCCGGATCCGTGCGCTCCCCGGTGGGACATGGAACGACAGGGACAAGCCACGGAGAGGGTCCTGCGAACGTTTTTCAGGGAGGCCGTCTGCTGCCTCGACAGGATCTTCACACGGCACCGGGTCGCCGACGATGCGGTCTGGGATGCCGTCAAGGACCTGGACCTTCTCTACCAGAGGACGCGCCGCGGCCTCAGGGGGGAGGGAACGCCCGATGACCCGGTGCGGTCGGACAGGCCCCACCCCGGCATCCTGCGGCTCATCGAGAAGCTCGACCGGGAGCGTGGCCCGTGATCAGCAAGCGTCACGGACGCATGCGCCTCGGGCTCAAGCCCCGGGGGCGACCGACCATCGAGGTCTGTCTCGTCCCCTCGGTGGAGGGACTCCCCCCCGGAGACATGCACCCGTACCGGGACATGGATCCACAGGAGCGGGAGGCGTTGTTCCTGGCGACCCTGATCCGTATCCGGAGGGAGACGGGCATGTCCGGAACCCCGCCGGAATCCACCCGGATTCCACTGGATGAGGGCGGCAGAAGGGACCTTGATGTGCGCATGTCCGGAGCGTGCGGGGAGAACGTCCGGTGATCCGCGGGACCGACGCGAAGGGCGCACCCAAGCGCGTCGCGATCTACTGCCGGGTCTCGACGGACCGGCAGGCGTCAAAGGAAGACTCCTCCCTCGACACGCAGAAGGACCGCCTCCTGGAGTACATCAAGGCGAAGAACGGGATGGGGCACGCCTGGGAGCTCGCGCAGGAGTTCATCGAGGGGGAGGACGAGAACGGCAAGCGCCGCGGCCGCTCCGCGAAGAACCTCGACCGCCCCGCCTTCCAACGCCTCATGGAGATGGTCCGCGGCGGCCGGATGGACGTGGTCCTGTTCACGAAGATCGACCGGATCTCGCGAAGCGTCGTGGACTTCCTGAGGCTGATCGAGGAGTTCGAGCGGCACGGCGTGTCGCTCGTCTCGCTCAAGGAGGACATCAATACCGAGTCCGCGGCCGGGCGCGTGATGACCACGATCATGATCGCGCTCGCACAGTTCGAGCGGGAGCAGACCTCCGAACGCACGCGGGAGAAGATGGCCTGGCGCGCCGGCAAGGGGCTCCCGATCGGGCCCCCGCCCGTCGGCTACCGGATGAAGGACAAGCGGTACGTGGTGCACCCGGAGGAACTCGAACACGTCCGCTTCCTGGAGCGGGCCTACCTCGATACGCGCAGCCTCGATCAGGTCGCGAAGATGGCCTACGGGAAGGGGATCCGCTCGCGCCGCGGCGGGGTCCTCAGCAAGGCCGCGATCGGCCGGATCCTCCAAAGTCCGGTCTACACGGGGAAGATCGGGCACAAGGGGCAGGCGTACGCCGGCCAGCACGAGGCGACTCGGGACGAGAAGACACACCGGCAGATCCAGCAGCACCTCCTGCGGAACTGGCACCACAAGGGGAACGGGACCTGCAGCGCGCGGGAGTACGACTACCTGCTCCAGGGGCTCGTGGTCTGCGGCTTCTGCAAGGGGCGCATGACGCCGAAGTGGAGCACCGGCCGGAACGGCCAGTACCACTACTACGTGTGCAGCAAGGGGGACAAGACGACGGGGCTCGCCTGCATGCGGAATCTCCTGCCCGCGCCGGAGGCGGACGCGCACGTCCTGGAGTACGTCAAGCGCCTCGCCCTGCGGGAGGACCTGATCCGCGAGCTCTGCGAGCAGCAGGACGAGAACTTCGCGCGGGATCTGGACCGCAAGCGGGCCGAGCGGGACCAAGTGCAGGAGCGGATCTCCGAGAACCGGCGGCAGGCGACGAACCTCGCCAAGTCGATCGCGAAGATGGCCACGGAGGCCTCCGACGCCATGCTTCAGACGGCGCGGGACCTGGAGCGGGAACGGAAGGCCCTCGAGACCTCCCTGGAGACGCTCCGGAAGGAAATCGAGGGGCTCCAGGAGGCCTCGGTGCAGGTCGAGCGGACGGGCCGGACCCTCCGGTACCTGTCGGACATCCTGGGGCAGGGCGGCCTGACGGCCGGCCATCTGCGGGACCTCCTGCCGAAGTTCATCAACTACATCGTCTGGACCGCAGCCCAGGATGAAGAGGCCAAGGCGCGCAACGGCCGCCTGGAGATCGCGCTCTTCGAACGCCCCTTCCGTGCCGGGCATGGCCGGCGGCTCCAGGAGATCGTCGAGGAGGTCGCCCAGGGCGCGCGAGCCGCGCAACCCGCACCCGAAGGGGACGGACCCGGCCATTCTGGCGCGGGTGTCGCTTCACCCGCCCCATTTCGGAAGACGAGTATCATATGGCGTCCCATACCATCCCCGGACGCAACCATTTCAACGACCAGGATCGCCGCCTCGGCGTCCGGGTTGCTCGCGGGGCACGTTCCTCCCCCCATATCGAACCCGGGCACAACCGATTGCACGCCCGAGTCTATCCCGGCCGCGCCGGTGCCGGAGGCCGACGAGCCGCCCGCGTTCCTGATCGTGACGGAGGAGTACTTCGTGGTCCACCAGAGGGGCCGGCAGGTCATCCTCTCCGGCCGGGAGCCGGCGGGCTGGCGCCGTGCCGGGAGGAACCCGGGGAGGGACTGGCGACGGCACCTGGGGCGCATGCGTGCCCAACGCCCCGCAGCGATCTCCGTATAGGGCGGGACGGAGGGGTTGAGCATCCGCGGGCTCGCCCTGGCGCTGAAGAGGCACCCCTCGGGGATCGCCAGGACCCTGGAGATCCTGCAACTCCCGGAGGTGTTCTGGACTGGCTCCGGCAGGCCGGCGACACGTCACCCCTGCGTGAGCAGCTCACCGAGAAGGCGCTTCGAGCTTGGGTTGCCGGGGGATACCGGGAGGAGGAACTCCGGATGAGGCTGGAGATCCATGCCGTAGCGATCTGACAACGGCCCCTTCCCCACCCCGCTACACTGGGCCCCCGTGCCTGCGGATCGTCCTGGCGACAGCGGGAGAGACATCCGGCGCGGTCGCGACTTCCGCATGCTTCTGGGTCCGGTGTTGCTGGTTGCTGCCGGGGCGATCGGGTACGGGATCTCGTGGTTTGAGACCCTCTTCCACGAGGGGGGCGGCTCCGCCCGCCAGGAGCCCGAGCCTCCGCCGGACTTCGCGCCGGCCGCGGTCGATCTCGCGCGGCTTCAGGCGATGGCGGCGAGGCGACAGGAGCGCCGGGAGCAGGTCGAAGTCGCCCCTGCCGCGCTGGAGGCGATCGACAAGTACCTGCGCTCGCGCGAGGCGAAGGACGAGGAGGCATGCGCCCGCGCGGCCTGGGACTTCTCCTCCCTGGGGGAGCCGGCGCTCGGGGCGTTGCGCGAGCGCCTGGTCGGTTCGGCGCAGCCGGAGCAGACGGCCGCGCTCCTGGCTCTGGCCGCTGCGGTGCCGGGGGATGGGACGTTCGGGCTCCTGGGCGATGTGCGGGTGCGGATCCCGCTGACCGACCTGGGAGTTCAGGAGGCGTGGGTGGTGGCGATCTCGAAGGCGGGCGGGCGTCGGTCGGTGGCGGTTCTGGCCCTGGCTCTTCGAGACCTGCCGGAGGGGGCGGACCCATCCGCGATCGGGGACGGGCTCGCCGCCATGTGCCAGCCAGAGGACGCAGCGACGCTGCGGGAGATGGCGGCGACGGTCGAGGGGGAGCGGAAAGAGCGGATGCTTTCGATTGCCGCACGGCTGGATGCAGCCGACGCGATCACTACGACGCTTCCTCCTGACGTACAAGGACTTGCAGAAGCACTGCGGCGGGAATCAATGCCGGACAGGCGCATCCTCCTTATCAACGGGCTCGCCACGCTGGGGAGCGCGGAGGCGGCTGTAGCCCTGGCCGAGTACGCCCGGACCACCCAGAGGACGCCCGCTCTTCGGGACGCGGCGCTCAACGCGATCGATGCGCTGTGCGGGATGGAGGGTGAGGGGTGCCGGGAGACGTTGCACGCCCTATTCGAAGGGCTGGGGGATACGTGGCAGATCGAGACCGCCCGCCTGATCGAGGGGCGTGCGACCGTGGAGGATCGTGCCTTCCTCGATCGCTGGGCCCGGGACCCGAATGCGGATCCCCGCGTCCGGAGGGCCTTTCGGGGGCTTCTGGCCGGCCTGGACGCGCCCGCTCAAGTACCGGATTAGCCATCTTGGAGCATCGCTTGAAGGGGTTCCGGACCCATCATAGAATCGACTCCGCGCATGCGGATGATGCGGGCATCGAAGGCGGTGACGTTCCTCTTCGTCGTGGCCACCGCCCTGCTGGGGGTTCCATCCGCCAGTGCACAGCCCGGCGACCCGACGCCTCTGGAGCGCAAGACCGACGCGATCGCGGCGCTTGAACAGGCGCAGCAGGACTTCCCGTCGTTCGCGAGCCGCTTGGCGAAAGTCATCCGCCGGATCGAGCGGAGCCTGTTCGTACCGCGCGGAGGGTGCGACGGGGAATGCGGGGAGGACGGCGACGACGAGAACGAGCAGGGGCCCTGCGTCGAGCCTCTGTTCCTGACCCCGACGTTCCTGGATTCCAAGTGGGGCCGGCGGGTCTTCCGGGAGGAGGAGAAGGCGGTCCGGGAGGCGGAAGAGATCCTCAAGAAGCGGAATGTGCCCTCCGCTCTGCGGACGCTGCTGGAGGGTGTGATCGCCTCGATGGTCGCGGCGGACCGGGATCTGGCGCAGATCGCGATTGACGAGGCGACGGCGTTCCTTGGGAGCCAGGCGGCGGCGAACCAGGACCTCCAGAGGGCGATCCGGGATCTCGCGCGCGGGGATGCGAAGATGGCGGCGAACAAGCCGCGCGACGCGATCAAGCACTACGGCAAGGCGTGGGAGCACGCGACGGAGGCGGGGGTACCGGACGAGGCTGTGCGGCTTGCGCGCGACACGCGGCGTCTGATCCGACAGACATGCGAAAGGTTGGAGCATCTCCCCCCGCACCCCGGCCACGGGCGGAATCAGGCGCTCATCGAACTGGCCGAACGGGTCGAGCGAAGCGTGGCCGAGATCCTGGCGGAGTTCGAGGAGGGAATCGGGGAGACCGCGGAGGATCTCGGCCTGACGGAGGAGGAGGTCCGCGCGCGTGACGAGGAGATCCTGGCGAGGTTCTGCGAGGGGCGGGACCTGGAGGCGCTTCTCGATGAGCTGATCGCGGCGCTCGCGGAAGCGGCGCAGGGCGCCTCCCCCGCAGCGCAGGCCGCGGTTCAGGAGGCGATCGACGCGCTCGAACGGCTGCAGGCGCAGGTCTGCCCGGGGGAGGCGGCCGACGTGGTCGCGACGCTCGGGATCTCGCGTCTGCCGTGCGAGGTGCGTGCGGGGGTCGCGTTCACCGTGGAAGTCACGGCGTTCAAGGACGACTTCACGATCGCGACGCGCGCGCAGGGGAGCGTGCGGGTGTTCTCGCCAACCGAGACTGATCCGCGGGCATCCTTCTTCGGGGCCGGGGTGGTCGCTTCCTTCCAGGACGGGCGCGCGGCGATCCAGGGGACCCTGGTCACGGCGGGCCCCCAGACGTTGCGGGCGGAGCTGGTCGGGGACGGTTCGATCCTCGCCGAGCGGGCCGTGGAGGTCCTCCCCGGGGTGCCGGCCACGATCGCGCTCGTCTCCGCCAACCCCCGCCAGCAAGCGGGGAAGTTCCTGGCGGACCTGACGGCGTCGGTGGAGGACGGATTCGGCAACGGCGCCTTCGGGGCGGCCGTCGCGTTCAACGCCAGCGCCGGGGAGGTACTGGACGAGGCGGATCGGGGGGACGGGACGTACACGGCGATTCTCTCGACCACGGACGCAGGCCCGGTCACGGTGACGGCGCAGGTGGACATGCTCATGTCGGCGACCCAGGTGTCGTTCACCGGGCCGCTCGACGCGACGTCGCCGGTAGTCGTTTCGTTCGACCCCGCAGACGGGGCGACGCTGGTTCCGGAGACCGCCCAGGTGGTCGTCACCTTCTCCGAGGCGATCGACCCGGCGAGCGCGGTGAACCGGGAGACGTTCTTCCTGACGCGAAGCGGGTCGACGACCCTGATCGAGGGGGACCTGATGGTGACGGGTGCGATCCTCACCTTCACGCCCGACGCGCCCCTCGCCTTCCAGGCGATGCACCACATCCTGTTGACGGCGGGAATCACGGATCTGGCTGGAAATCCTCTGGCGGTGGACGCCGGTGCGACCTCCTCTTTCACGGTCAAGCCCGCGATCTTCCCCCCGGACACGGAGAAACCGTTCTTCATCTCATCGGACCCCGCCAACGGTGCCACGGCAGTGGCAACCGGCACGCAGCTGTTCATCACGTACAACGAGCCTCTCGCATCCGGGAGCCTCCGGTCGATCCAGTTGCCGAGCGGCTTCATCACCCCGAGCGCGCGGGGGACCACCGAGTTCTCGGTGGACCGCAAGACCCTCATCTACACGTTCGACTCCCCCTGGCCGGTGGGCGCGTCAATCCGCGTCCTGACCGGGACCGTCGTCGACCTGAGCAATAACTTCAACACCTTCATCACCTCGATCACGTTCAACACCGTCGCCGCGGACACGGTGGGGCCGGTCGTGACGGAGTCCGTCCCGGATGACGCCGAGACGGGCGTCCCGCTCCACCGGACCATCCGGCTGCGCTTCGACGAGCCGCTGGCTCCCGCTACCCTGGATCCTGGGGAGATCCGCCTGGAACAGGGGGGGAGCCCGGTCCCCGTCACGATCACGTTCGACACGTTCAACCGGGCGGTACGGATCGATCCGGCATCCCTCCTGGATCCCCAGACCGACTACACGATCGTCGCGGACGGGGATTTCCATGACACGTTCGGGAACCGGTTCGACCAGGTGCCGGGCGCTCCGCCGGACCCGTTCACGGCTACGTTCCGCACGGGGGACGCGGATGTCACGGGGCCGCGTGTCGCGGCGGTCGATCCGATCGACCAGGACCGCGGGGTGTCGGTCCTGGCGTCGGTCACCCTGGATTTCGACGAAGAGCTCGACCCGGCGACGGTGACAGGGACAACTGTCAGGCTCCTCGACGGCGCCACGCCGGTCGTCGGGACCCTGGCCCTACAGAGCGGCAACCGCCGCGTGGTCTTTGATCCTGCGGACGACCTTGCGTTGGACAGGCAGTACGTCGTGCGGGTGGGTGGCGTCGCGGACCTCTCCGGAAACCCCCTGGACCAGGTTCCCGGCGGCGCCGTGGACCCGTTCGTCAGCACGTTCCGCACGACGCATATCGACCGGGTGGGGCCGCGAGTGGTGGCAAGCTCTCCGGTGCACCAGTCAACGGGTGTGCCCGTCGAGACCCGGATCGACCTGACGTTCAACGAGCCGATCACGGTGAGCCGGTTCCCGAGGGTGTTCCAGTCGACGGAAGTGTTCGGCACCTGGACGCTCTCGCAAGACGGCAAGGCGCTCTCGTTCCTTCCCGACGCGAACTTCCTGACGAACCGGTTCACTTCAACGTCGATCTCCTTCGGATCTTTCGCCCAGGACATCCGGGACCTGGCGGGGAACCCGTTCTCCGGCAGCTTCTCCCTGTTCTTTACGACGATCCCCACGGACGTCGTGGCCCCGTTCGTTGCCGTGGCGTCGCCGGCCGCCGGTGAAGGGGACGTCCCGATCTGCAACGAAGTCATCCTCGACTTCTCAGAGCCCGTCGTCCCCGGCTCGGTCGGGCCCGGTGCGTTCGTCCTTGAGGGGGTCGGCGGCGCGCAGGTCCCGGGGACGGTGGAACTCCAGGCTCTCAACCGCCGCCTCGTCTTCACGCCGGACACGTTCCTCCAGAACCTGACCGACTACCGGATCACGTTCGGGAGCGGGGTCACGGACACCGCGAACAACCCGTTCACGCAGTTCACCTCGACCTTCACGACGGGGCCGGTCGATCTTGTCGGCCCGTTCGTGTCCCAGGTCGATCCCGCGGCCGACGCCGTGGGCGTCCCCGAGACCTCGGTCGTGCGCCTGACGTTCAACGAGAGGCTGGACTCTGCAAGCGTGACCGCATCGACGGTGCAAGTGAGGCAGGGAGGCTCCCCCGTCTCCGGCACCCTCGCTCTTGCCGGGCGCGACACGGTGGTCCTGTTCACGCCCGATGCGGACCTCGCCCTGGGCGGGACGTTCACGATCTCGGTCGACGGCGTACGCGACTGCGTCGGGAACCTCTTCGATCAGGACCCCTTCGGCGACACGGGGCCTCCCGGGCCGGAACCCTTCGGGTCCTCTTTCGGAATCACAAACGTCGACCGTGTCTCCCCGAGGATCGTCTCCTCGACCCCCGTCAACAACGCAAGGGTGCTCCCCGCGGACGTGATCAACCCGCCCGCCCCCTTCGAGATCGTTGCGATCGCCAGCGAGCCTGTCCTTCCCCAGTCGGTCAACCCGCGGACCGTCTTCCTTCATGCGTTCCGGTTTCTGGACTTCGAGGGGATCAGCTTCTTCGGTCCGAACCGGGTCACCTTCATCGCCAACATCCCCGGGGACCTGTCGATCGACCCCGACGGCCGCACGATCCGGTTCCGGCCGGACCCCCTGGAACTCGCTGATCTCGCGGAGCTTCTCACGGACACGGGGATGGCGTTCACCTTCGAGGTGACCTCGGGGGTCACGGATCTCGCCGGGAACCCTCTAAACCAGGACGGCCCGGGCGTACTTGAGGGATACCGCGCCCGCTTCTTCATCCAGAACCCCTTCCGCGTGGTCTCGGTCGAGCCCGAGGACGGAGCCGAGGACGTCGAGCCGTTCAGCTCCGTGACGCTGACCTTCAACGATGTCCCCACCGGGGCGACCGTGAACGCCTCGACCTTCTCCGTGCGCACCGACGAAGGGCCGGTCTCGGGCTCCTACTTCGTCTTCGGGTTCGGCCGGACGGCGACGTTCTCCCCGTCCTTCCCGGGGCTCCCCGCCGGGAGCATGGTCGAGGTCGAGGCCACTGCGGGCGGGATCCGCTCGACCGGCGGCGAGGCGCTTTCTGAGACATTCACCAGCACGTTCACGACGGGGTTCAGCTCGTTCAACCAGGTCGTCTCGGTCGATCCGCCGCAGTTCGCCACCAACGTCCCGGTCAACCAGGCGGTCACCGTGGTGTTCGCCTCGAAGCTGGACCCGGACGTGGTGGCCGAGGGAGGCGTCCTCAAGGTCGGCGGATTCCCCGGGACGGTGACGCTCGTCGACCCCAAGACCCTTCGGTTCACGCCGTCTGTCTCCTACTTCCAGGGGACGACGGTCGGCGTGACGGTCGCGCGGGTGGCATCGTTCACCTCGTCCTTCTCGACGGTGCCGCGCACCGACATCTTCATCTCACCGGAGTTCGTCGCCTCGCCCACGGTCAACACCACGTTCTTCTACAACAGGATCAACTTCCCCCCGCCCCCCTCCGGGAACTCCTACGTCGTCACGAGCATCTCCGGGGTCGTCTCCTTCACGCAGTCGAGCTACGTCCTGGCCGCCAACGCCCCGGTGGGGGTCCGCACCGTCACGGTCGTGGTCCGCGACAACATGGGGCACGACACCCTCTTCGGCACCTTCGACTTCAACGTGGTCGACGGGACGATCTCCCCGGACCCGGTCATCCTCGGGGTGGGCGAGGAGGGGACGGTCACCGTCACGGTCGACCCCGCGCTCGCGGCGACCCGCGTGGCGGTGTTCTCCAGTCCCGACATCTTCGGGAACCGGCCCGACCTCCTGACCGGGAGCCCCACGACGTTCCCCGTGCGTGGGGAGTCTCCGGGGTCGGGCACCGTGCGGGCATTCTTCCGCTACCAGGGGAGCACGTTTGTGGACGTGGCCCAGGTGCCGCTCAAGGTGGTGCAGATCTCCCCCGCGGAGGCGGGCCGCAGCAACTTCGAGCCCAAGGATGTCGTGGTCACGTTCTTCCCGGTGGACGCGGTCTCCCAGCTCCTGTCGGTCTCACCCCCCTCCGGGATCGCGATCGTCGACCAGCAGGTCGCCGGGAACACCCTGACCGCCACCCTGCGGCTCGATCCCTCGGTGCCGCTGGGCGGCAAGCTCCTGACCGTCTCCTTCTCGGGGGGCGCCACCCACGGCTTCCCCTGGAGCGTGTTCGGGGCCGAGGTTGGGCCGGCGTCGGGCGGCCCGGGAGGGACAGCACCCACCCAGGTCGTGCGCTTCTCCGACCTCTCCCCCACCGCGCGCTTCACCTCCCCCGGGGACGGCGCGATCGCGCTCGTCTCCCAGAACCCGCCCACGGTCAGGTTGGAAGGGTTTGTCACGGACCCGGTCGCCGACGTTACGTCTAACGACGTCGCCGACATCCGGTCCGTGCGCGTGGGCGGGAGACGCTACGCGCTCACCCCTGACCCGACCCAGACACCGACCCCCGAACGTCCCTTCGCGTTCCGGGGCCTGTTCTCGGTCGATGTCCCCCTCCAGGTGGGGACCAACGTCGTCTCCGCCGAGGCGACGAGCATCCTCCAGAAGGTCGGGATCGATCAGGTCACGATCGTCGTATCCGACGCCGACGGAAACCCCGCCACGCCGGGTCTGACCGCCCGCGCGATCAACCACCGCGGCAGCGAAACGCAGGCCCAGCACCCGGTCTTCCTCTCCTACACGAATGATGCGATCGAGGGGGACACGGCGGGGATCACGATCGGGTTCCATATGTTCACGCTCACGCGAACGGGAGGCACTGGCCCCTTCAGTGGCGGGCCGTTCCTCGTTGGGAACGTCCATCACCAGGTCGTGATCCCGGGCTTCTTCGGGGGCGGGGATACCCCGATCCTCGTCCCGGCAGGCGTGCCTGTCGTCCTCGCCGAACTCGGCAGCCTCAAGGTGGTTCCGGACGGGGACATCTTCTTCGGGAGCCTCGACGACGCGCGCGTGCGGATCCCCGGCCTGGAGATCCGTCCGGTGGACCGTTCGGGCGTCTCTCTGCGCTCGGGCCATCTCCTGGAGCCGAACCTCGGCGATAACCTGACCACGAATTCCTTCGTGCGCCTCGTGGCCGCGCCGGTCTCCCCCTCGGGCACGACGATCGATGTGGACCTCGCCTCCCTCGACGTCATGGGTTCACCCGCCTCCGGGGGTGGGGAAGCCCCCTTTTCCCAGTCCCTGACCCTTCCCAAGGAGGGGGACGTCTACATCACCCCCCAGGCGGAGCCGGTCGCGCTGGTGCGTCACGCCACCGCCCGCGCCAACGGGCGCCCCCAGCACCGCGTCGTGGGAGGGGGGATCCTGCGCGCGACGGCCACCGGAGAGCAGGACGAGGCCCGGACCTGGGACACGCTCCTGCGCAACGTCCGCGTGAGCGGCAACGAGCCGTTCCTGCAGTTCAGCGAGGTCCCGCAAGAATCGATCCGCGGGACCACGCCCGCTGACGGCGGGATGGGGTCGGTGTGGCTCCATAACGGGGAGTTCCATCACGCGATGACCGACGTCTCGATCCCGGGGGTGGGGTTCCCCTTCGAGGTGACGCGCACGTACCGCAGCCAGATCTCCTACGAGGGCCCCTTCGGCGTCAACTGGGACTTCAGCCTCGACATGCGCCTCCTGGACGTCTCCTCCTTCTTCTTCAGCGCCGGAGGCGGCGGATCCCTCTCCCAGTCGCTGCTCCTGTTCGACGGCTCCGGGCGCGTCGATACCTTCACGTTCGACAGGGCGAGTGGCTTCTACGTCCCGCCCGCCGGCTGGTACGTATCGCTCCAGAGGACGGGGAACGCGATCTACCTCCTCACCGACCGGCACGGGACGAAGTACACGTTCCAGCAGCCGGACCTTCCGTTCCGATCGTACGCGTACCTGGCGACGATCGAGGACCGCAACGGCAACATGCTGGCCGTCCACCGCGACGCACAGGCTCGCATCGAGCGGGTGACCGACACGTTGGGGCGCGACATCCTCTTCTTCTACGAGCACCCGACCGAGTCGCACCTGGTCACCAAGGTGCGCGACTTCGCGGGACGTGAATGGCCCTACGTCTACAACGCGTCCAATGTCTTGATCAACGCGGGACGCCCGTCCACGGCAGAGTTCCCAGCCGGCACCAGCTGGCAGTACACGTACAGCGAAGGGCAGGACCCGCTGTCCCGGGACTTCCTCAACCACAACCTGATCTCGATCAAGGACCCCAAGAGCCAGACCTTCATGGTCAACCAGTACGACGGGGAGGACCGGGTCAGCGCGCAGCAGTACGGGACTTCCTCGCAGCGGTTCATCTTCAACTACGGCCCGACCGCCACGCGCGTGACGGACCGCCGGGGGAACCAGACCGAGTGGGAGTTCCCCGTTGCGGCATTCTCGTTCCCGCCGAGGTTGCAGCCGGTGCCCACCAAGAGGATCGAGTTCACCCGGGGCCTGCGGCCAGGGGATCCGGCGCGGTACGTGACCGCCTTCGTCCATAACTCCGAGCAGGAACGGACCGACATCACGCACCCCGAGGAGAACCGCACGCAGCTCGTCTTCGATTCCCTCAACCCCGACCGCCGCAAGCGCGGGAACCTCCTGGAAATGCGGCAGGTCGCGGGGCCGCGCGGGGATGGGGCCGGAGGCGCGGCGGATGACCTGGTCACGAGCTGGTCCTACGATCCTCTCTTCAACTTCGTCCGCACGACGACCGACCCGCGCGGAAACGTCCCCGGCGCCACCGAGGCCCTGCGCGC
>JACQRN010000108.1 GCA_016206515.1 Planctomycetota bacterium
CCCCTCCCGTGCCCCCGTGCGGTCCGCCTCCCACTCGGCGAAGACCGAGGGGTCGATCTCGGTCGGGTAGTTCCCCGAGAAGCAGGCGTTGCAGACCTCGGTGACCTTCTCGTTCCCCTCCTGCACGGCGCGGTGCATCCCCTCGATCGTCTGGTAGAGGAGGTAGTCGGCGCCGATCTGCTTGCGGATCCCCTCGACGTCGAGGTCGCGCGCGATGAACTCCGCGCGGGTCGACATGTCGATCCCGTACAGGCACGGATGCTTCAGCGGCGCCGAGTACGAGGCGACGTACACCTCCTTCGCACCCGCCTGCCGGGCCATCTGCACGATGGCGCGGGAGGTGTTCCCGCGCACGATCGAGTCATCCACGATCAGGACCTTCTTCCCCTCGAACTCCAGGCGGATCGGGTTCAGCTTCATCCGGATCGACTGCGTACGCGCCTTCTGCCCCGGCATGATGAAGGTCCGGCCGATGTAGCGGTTCTTGACGAACCCCTCGCGATAGGGGACCCCGAGTTCCTCGGCCATCACCAGCGCCGCGGGGCGCGAGGAGTCCGGGACAGGGATCACGACGTCCGCCTGGGGTCCGCCCGACTCCTTCCAGAGGTGCGCGAGCTCCCGTCCGAAGCGCCGGCGCGCCTTGTAGACGTTCACCTGGTCGATCGTCGACTCGGGCCGCGCGAAGTAGATCCATTCGAACACGCACGGGTGATGCTTCGCGTTCCCGACCTGCGCCGTGAAGAGGTTCCTCTGCAGGTCGATGAAAACCGCCTCGCCAGGCGCGATGTCGCGGACGACCTCGTACCCCAGGACGTCGAGCGCGACGCTCTCGGAGGCGACACAGAGCGCCTCCGTCCCCTCCCCGCGGCGGCGACCGAGGACGATCGGCTTGATCCCGTACGGGTCGCGGAACGCGATGATCCCCTTCCCCGCGATCAGCGCGACGACGGAGTAGCTCCCCTGCACCCGCCGGAAGCACTCCCCGACCGCGGCCCACAGGTGTTCGAGCGCGAACGGCGCCGCCTTCACCCGGTCCTCGAGGGTGCGGGCGAAGGTGTGCAGGATCACCTCGACGTCGCAGCACGACTGCAGGTGCCGCAGGTCGTCACGCACCAGCTCGCGCCTCATCTCGTGATAGTTCGTGACGTTCCCGTTGTGGACCATCGAGATCCCGAAGGGGGACGGGACGGTGAAAGGCTGCGCGTCCTCCACGCCCCCTCCGCCGACGGTCGGGTACCGGACATGGCCGATCCCGTAGCGGCCGGTCGAGCGCAGGAGCGCCTCGTCGGTGAGCACCTCGCGCACGAGCCCCTCGCCCTTATGCTCGTGGATCCGCCCGTCGCAGGTCGCGATCCCGGCGGCGTCCTGCCCGCGGTGCTGCAGGGAGATCAGCCCCTCGTTGATCTCCCCCGCGACCGGCCCTTCACCGACGATCCCGAGGATCCCGCACACGGCCACCTCATTGTACGCTCCAGATGGCAGAGTGTGGCGACAAGGTTGTCGGATCGAACTCCATCGGATCTATCAGGGAATGAGAGAACACAACCACTTTCACAAAAAGACCTTACGAGCGCATACGTCTGCCGCGCAGGAATGACGTTTGCGGGTTCCTCCGAGGATACTATGGAGACATGGGCCGGGGGGGACAAACCATGACCAGGACTCGGGATCGAGTGCGGTACGGGAGGTTCCGTCTTGCAAGCCTCTGCGCAACCGGGGTTCTCCTTGCTGTTCCGTCCGCGGGACTCTGTGGCGACTACTACGTCGGAGATTACGACCCACCCACGCAAGGACCCCCAGTCACGCAAAGACCTACAGCCACGCGAAGTTCCACAGTCACGCAAAGTCTCACGCCCACGCAGGGACCCCAACTCACACCGGGACCCCAACTCACACCGGGACCTCAACTCACTCCGGGACCTCAACTCACACCGGGACCTCAACTCACACCGGGACCTCAACTCACACGGGGGCCTCAACTCACACGGGGGCCTGCTCCCGCACCGAGACGCGCTCCCACGCCAAGACACGCTCCCACACCGGGACCCGACCGCAATGACGACGACTCCGGGTACGGCGTAGGGGAAACGCTATCGGTGCCCGACTGGCGGATGTGGTGGGAGCTGAACAAGGACACCTTCCTCGTCGACGACTCCTGGAGGGCGCCCGAGTTCCCGCGCGCTCCCGGCGCCTACCAGGTCGCCGGCGAGGAGCCGACGCCGTGGGCACCTCCCGAGGCAGCCGTCGCGTTCCTGCGCGCGCAGGCGGAGGACAGCGACACCCGCGTGGCTCGGTCCGCCCTCGTCGCGCTCGGTAAGCTCGGCCTTCCCGCGGACATGGATCTGCTCTCCCGCGCGGTCCGCCAGGGGCCGATCCCCCTGCGTCAGGGCGCGGCGTTCGCCCTGGGTCTTCACGGCTCCCCGGAGGCGCTCGCCAAACTGCGCGAGAGCGCGGGGGACGCCTCCACCCCCGCCCAGGTCCGCGAAGCGGCCGTCCTGGCGCTCGGATGCGGGAATCCGAAGGACGGGGACTCCGTTGAACTCCTGGCGGGACTCCTCCCGGACCGGAGCGCGACCCCCTCGCTGCGCACCTGCGCGGCGATGTCCCTCGGTGCCCTCGGCGCGCGCGGCGATCTTCTCGGCGAGACCCTGCAGGACCGCGGCGCGCCCGTATCGTGCCGCACCGCCTGCGCGCTGGCCCTCGGCCTCCAGGCGATGGACTCCGATCGCCGCCGCGAGACGCCGGACCTCGTTGCCCTGTACCGGCAACAGAGTGACCCGCAGTTTCGCCGGTCGCTGGCCCTGGCGGCCGGACCGCTCCTGGATCCGCAGCAGTCGGATGCGTTCGCGAGCATCCTGCGGTCGGAGCTCGACACCCTCACGAAGGCATACGGGATGATCTCGCTGGCCGCCTCGGGGAGCCGGGGGGCGATGGACACGCTGTGCCGCAACCTCGAGGACCCCTCGCAGACGCCGATGCAAACCGGCCTGCGCCCGTTCTGCTCGCTCGGCCTGGCCGCCGCCGGGCGCGCGGAAAACTTCGAGTCGATCCGCACGGCGCTGAACCGCTCCCGGGACGCGACCGAACGGACCGGTCACGCGCTCGCGCTCTCCCTCCTCCGCAAGGCGGACGCGCCGACCCTCGACCCGCTCCTCGCGGAGCGGGCCTACCCGGTCCTTCAGGGGATCATCTCGATCGGCGCGGTGGTATCCCTCGCCGAGCCCGGCGCGCAAAAGGTGCGCGGAACGATCGACACCCAGGGCCGCTCGCCGGAGATGCTGCGCTCGGGTGTGCTCGGCCTCGGCTCGCAACGCGACGGGCAGGACCTCGACCGGTTCTACGCGGGGCTGTCCGACCCCGACCGGTACGCGCGCGGCGCGGCGGTGCTGGCGCTCGGCTGGAGCGGAAGGGCGGAGGTCGTCGACGGGCTCCTGTCCCGCGCGGGTGCCTCCGGCGCCTCCGCGACGCTGCGCGAAGGGGCGTGCGCCGCCCTGGGAGCGCTCCTGTCCCCGGAGCGGACGCGCCGGATCCGCCGGTTCTCGCGCCTCGTGGAGCCGACGCACCTGCTCCCGGCGGCGTTGGCGCTGCTGGAGACCATCTGACGCGCAAACCTTACCGCTGCAGGAACAAGGAAAGATCCGCCCACCCGTCCATGACCTCGCGAAGGACGGATAGATACTCGATCCGGGCCTCCTCGTGGGCGAGCCGTGCGCCGGCAGCCTCCGCGTCACTGATCTCGCCGGCCTCCCGCCGGGCCTGGGCGGCCGCGCCCGCCGCTTCCCGTCGCGGCAGGATCTCCTCGCGGACCACGCGGGCATGGGATAGGGCACGTTCGAGCCTTCCGTAGGCTGCAAGCGCCTGGCGCTGCAATTCCCGCCGTGTCGAACGGAGGCGCGCCTCCGACTCGGAGATCCTCGCGCGCGCCTCCCGGAGACTCCCCTGGCCCCGATCGAAGATCGGCAGGGTGATCGAAAATCCGACGTCGAACGCCTCGACATGGCTCTCTTCCAGCCGCCGGAAGGCGACGTCCAGATTGAGGTCCGGGATCCTGCGGGCGCGGGCCAGATCGAGCCCGGCGAGAGCCTCCTCGACATCCGTTTCCGCCGCAAGCATCCCCGGGTGTTGTGACAGGTCTGCGTAGAGCGATTCGATCGTTGGCACCTGCATCGTCCGATCCAGGTCCCCCGCCAGGGACTCGATGCGGATCCAGCGCGCCCCCAGGTGCGATTCAAGATCCTGGATCGCCTGCCGGTGCATGGATGCGACCGCCTCGGAGGCGAGGCGGCCCCTCACCAGGGCCAGTTCGGACTCCGATGCCTCGTCGGCGACGATCTCGCCGGCTTCCACGCGCGAGCGCGCGGTTCGGGCGACCGATTCCTGCAGTGCAAGGATCCGACCCTGGACTTCCGAGACCTGCTGCACATAGAGCGCCAAGGCGAAGGAACTCTGCACCCTCCGGAACACCTCGCCGCGTACGGATTCCAGCCTTGCCAGGCTCCGCTCCAGCGCGTGTTCTTCCACCCGCCGCTCGGCGGAGAGATCCCCGCCCAGAGGGATCCTCTGCGAGAGCCCGGCGACGTACTCCGCCTCGTCCCCCGTGCGGCCATCGAAGGGGGCGGACTCCATCCGCGCGATGAGCGCGGGATTCGGAAGCAGTCCCGCCTGTTCCAACCGCCCGCGGGCGGCCTCCGTACCGGCGCGCGCCGCATGGATCTCGGGGTGCTCCCTCTGTGCCAGTTCGAGCGCCTGCGCCAGCGTGAGCGTGTCGATGGTTATGACTGCCGAGCGACCCCGCGTTTCCTCGCCGTCCATGCGGACGGGGTCCCCGTCGTCATAGGGAGAACCTCCGCACCCTCCGATGACCGCCGCGGCGGCACAGATCAGGGCGATCCTCCTCTTCATACGTCACCCCCCTGCTTCGCGACGACCGGACGGCCGA
>JACQRN010000105.1 GCA_016206515.1 Planctomycetota bacterium
GACCTCGACCCACCGCTCCATCGAGAAGTCCCCGGAGAGGACCTTGAAACGGACCGTACGGTCCAGCCGGTCGAAGGTCCAGACGAGCGTCCCGTCGAGCTGCTGCGTCATGGCGGCCTTCTCCGGCGGGCCGTTCCCTGCCTCCTCCTCCGCCGCCGCCGCCTCCTCCTCCATCAAGGAAAAAACGTACTCAACCTGCCCCCCCTCGGGGGTGTCGCTCCCCTCCTGACGCTCCGCGCGGATCCGGAGCGTCTCCCCTTCCGGCAGGACGTAGCGAAAGGACGGCTCGACCTCGACGAGCCCCTCCCCCTGGCAGACGATGTCGAGGCGGATCCTCTGCGGCCACGGCCTGTCGTTCCAGAGGCGATCGAGGGCGATCCCGAAAGAGCCCCAGAGCGACCCGAGCAGCGCGAGCGCCCCGAACGCCCCCGCGGCAAGCCCGACCATCCGCAGGCACGCGCCCCAGTCTACGATACGGCGCAGGTCGACCGCGGCGACCTCCCCCTCGATCCGCGCCAGGGCGTGCCGGACGAGGGCGGGGGAGGCGAACGCGGGATCCTCCTCCATCGGAAGCTGGAGCGCGCTGATCCAGGCGTCCCCCAGCCCCGGGCGGCGCGACTCGACCCACAGGGCGACCTCCTCCCGCTTCAGGGGCCGCCCCGAGGCCAGCAGCCCGCGGCGCATCGCCTGGAAGAACCCGACGGCGGCGACCAGCACCATACCCGTCCGGCGGGGCCTGAGCGGAAGGTGCACGCCCACATCGAGAAGCGCCAGGGCGAGGACGCCCGCCGCGAGGAACAGCCCCCCCCGGGCGACGCCGCGCCCTCCCGTTGCGAGGCGCCAGGCGCGCGCGACGCCGTCGAGGCGCGAGGTCAGCGCCGCAGGAGCGTCCACGCGATCCTCGCCGCGACCAGGGCCACCGGAAGAAGGAAAAGGGACACGATCCACACCCACGCCTGAGGTGGCGCCCTCCAAGGCGACACGGCCCCCTGCGCCGTCGTCTGCATCTTGACCGCGAGCCACGTCTCCGGACGCGGCTGGGCGCCCGGGACCCCCGATGCGACCCGCAGGATCTCGCGCGTGAGACGGTACTCGGTCTCGCACGGGGAGCAGCGCTCCAGGTGCCCGTCGAGATCCGCGCGAAGGGGGGGCGGCACCTCGTCGTGGGCGAGCGCGGCCAACTGCTCGCGGACCGCGTCGCAGGTCAGCCCCGGGGAGGTCCCGGCGTTCATCGTTGGGCCTCCCCCGGGGAGATCGCACCCCCCAGGATCTGCCGCAGCGCCGCGCACGCCTTGAACATCCTCGACTTCACGGTCCCCTCCGGGATATCGAGGATCGCGGCGACCTCCCGGTAGGGAAGTTCCTGGCATGCCCCCAGGACGAACACCAGCCGGTACGGCTTCGAGAGCCTGGCGATCGCGCGCACGAGGCGCTCCGACAGTTCCCCCCGCGACGCCGCTTCCATGGGATCCTCCACCCCCCCTGGGACGCCGGGCTCCGGCGCCTCCAGGACCTCTTCCGCGCCGACCGGCGCGCGTTTCGGCATGCGCCGGAACCGCTCCAGATCATTGAGCCAGAGATTCTTACCGATCTGGAACAGGAACGTTCGAAATTTCGCGATCGGCTGGTAGCGCGCCGACGAGCGCCACAGGCGCAGGAACGTCTCCTGCAGAAGGTCGTCCGCCCCCTGGCGGTCCCAGGAGAGGCGCAGGAAGAAGTTCAGGAGCCCCCGGGCATGGCGCTGGTAGAGCGCCTCGAACGCCTCGGCATCCAGGCGGTCCCGCACGGCGAGCATCAGTTCGATGTCCCGATCTTCCTCCGACGTGCGCCCCGAGGACTGGCGACGTGCGACATGAGACTTGGGACCGGCAGCCACGGCCTTGGAATCGCCCCTTTCTCCTACAGGAGTTGCAGCAGTTTCCGCCCTACCCACTCGACGATGACCGCGACGAACAGAAGAATCCACCCGAGCGGCATCGACATCCACGAGACGGTGGAGCGCGAGGGGGTCACCTCGACCCGCTCCTCCAGGAGCCGCGCGATCGTCCCGAGATCCTCCCACTCGACCACGCGCCCGTCGGAAAGGGAGGCCATGGACTCCAGGAGATCGCGGTTCAGGCGCGGCGACTGCAGTTCCACCGTGAACGCCTCCGCCTCGAACTCGATGTGCGCGGGCGTCTCCCCCGGAGCGGCCGTCTCCGGCGGGAGGGTCGAGCGGTACGATCCGCGCTGCGCGACCGGAAGGATCCCCTGCCAGACGGCCTCCTCCCCCTCGCGCCGCTCGAGCGGCACGGCCACATCGATCTGGTCCGGTCGGCGGACCGTCAGGATGAGCGCCCGAGGCAGCCGCGCGCCGACGGACGGATCGATCGCGCGCGCCGTGAAGAACGCCTCCTCCCCCACCGCGTACTGCGACTTGTCGGACGACAGGACCACGTTCGTCCGCCCCCCCAGCATCTTCTCGGTCGCGAGGAACCGGATCGCCTGCCCCCAGAAGCGGTTGAACGGGTGCAGGTGGCTGCGCTCGGGGAACCCCTTTCCCCAGCGGTACGTCTCGTCGATCGCAAGGTACAACACCGAGCCGCGGCCGTGCTGGTGCAACGCCACGAGCGGATACGGTGCCTGGTTGTGGTCCTTGCGGAACGGGTGCACCGCCAGCGCTGCCGCCAGCGGCTTGAGCCCCTGCGATGGGTAGAACCACCGTAACGACTCGAGATCCCCCCACATCCGGCGGTTCTCCTCGGGGCCGTCGAGGAGCGCCAGGATCGGGTGCGCGATCCCCCGGTCGGTCGGCGCGACGCGGAACGACTCCTGGGCACCGGCGTCGTCGAAGCGCCCGTCGGCGATCCGGACCGGGAGGAGGTCCGCCAGCGGCGTGTTCGCGTACGCCGAGGGCGTATAAAACGGCCCCGAAATGACGCAGAGGCCGCCCCCCTCCTGCACGAACCGCGCGATGTCCCCCAGGTGCTGGGCCGACAGGATCGGATGGTTCGGATCGACGTCGCCGAAGACGATCACGTCGTAGGAGGCGTACAGCCCGTCGAAATCCTCCGGGAGCGCCGTGATCGGCAAGGTCCCCTCCTGGCGCCACGAGGCGTCGGCGGTGAGCAGCAGGCACGAGGAGTCCATCACCTCCGCGCTGCGCAGGAACATGTTCTTCAGGCGCCGGTAATCCCAGCGCGGGGGCCCCTCGATGTACAGGACGCGGATCTTCTCCTCGACCGCGCGCAAGGTGGTGGAGCGCTCGTTGTTGTCGGTCAGGAGTTCCCCCTCCCGCTCCGGGATCGAGACGGTCAGGACGATGTTCCCCACCGCATCGGGGGTGTAGGTGAACGCCAGATCCTGCCCGGCGGGGTCGTCGCGCAGGACGACCTCCCGCCGGGAGACCTCCGCGTCGCCGGCCCTCAGGATCACCTCGATCGTCTCGCCCGCATACCCGGAGGAGCGCACCACCGTGCGGACCGGGACGGGGTCGCCCCCGACGAGCGCGACCGGGTTCGCATAGAGGGCGCGGACCTCCAGGTCGCGCGGCTCGTCCGGGCTCCCCAAGGGGACCAGGTAGAGCGGGACGCGCCTCGACTCGGGACCGGCGAACCGGGCGACCGCCAGCGGGTCCTCCCCCGCGTTCGACTGGCCGTCGGTCAGGACGACGATCCCCGCCAGGAGCGCGCCGCCTTCCGTCTGGAGGGCGCGGCGGACGTCGTCGCCGATGCGGGTCAGGCGGACCTCCGGGGGGGGCCAATCCCCCTCCCCCCCCTCGACCGACCGGACCCCGTCGGCGAAGGCGTACGTCTCGATCGTGTGGGTCGCGGCGAGGGAGCGCACGAGCGACATCTGGTCCCCCTTCACGATGGAGCGCGCCATGTCGTACCGGGTGGCGCGCCGCACGGCTGCCTCCTGCCCGGGGGAGAGGGCGTCCAGAGCGGGCTCGGCGAACAGGATCCGCGCGGCGCGCAGGCGGTCCTCGGGACGCGAGTATTCGAGCCCGGGGACGGTCATGCTCAACGAGCGGTCGACGAGAACCTTCACGACCGACTGCCGGCTCTCGCGCTTCGTCAGGACCATGCGCGTGTCGGCCAGGTACGAGACCACGATCGCCAGGACCCCGGCGCGCAGGA
>JACQRN010000106.1 GCA_016206515.1 Planctomycetota bacterium
GCCGGACGTACCGGCGGGAGAACGTGGCGTCCCCGGTCCCCATGAGGTCGCCGCCGATCGTCGAGGCGATCTCCTCGGCGTCCTGCTGGTTGAGGACGAAGTGAGCGATCTTCTGCTTCTTGGCGCGCGCGAGCTCCTCCTCGGTGATCCCCCCGTCTCGCGCGCGTTCGAACGCGGCGACAATCGCCTCGATCGTCTCCTCGAGGTGCTCGTCCTGCAGCCGCGCCGAGACATGGAAACTCCCGGCGCCGAAGTGCGGTGTCCAGGAGCCGGTGCTGATGTTGTAGACGAGCCCCCGCTCCTCCTTCAACTCCTTCACGAGCCGGGACGACCGCCCGGAGCTCATCACGTTGTCGAGGATGTCGAGGGGGTACAGGTCCGGGTGGAACAGGTCCGCAGTGTGCCACCCCATCATCAGGAACGTCACGGGGACGTCCATCCTCGCCTCCGCGCGCCGGAAGGCGGTCTGCGGGGGCTCCTGGGGGAACGGGGTGACGACCCGGGGCCTCGCCTCCCAGTCCCCGAACGACTTGCGGACCTGCTCGAGGGTCGCGCGCGCGTCGACATCCCCGGCGATCGCGACGATCGTGTTCGAGGGGATGTAGCGGTTGCGGTAGAAGTGGACGAGATCGTCGCGCGTCAGGCGCAGGAAGTTCTCCCGCTGTCCGATAACCGGGATCCGCAGGAGGTGCTCGCGGTACATCGTTCGGGAGAACAGGTGCCACAGGTTGCTGTCCGGCTCGTCCTCGCCCATGTTGATCTCGCTGACGATGACCCCCTTCTCTCGCTCGACTTCGGAGGGGTGGAGGACGTTGTTCTTCATCCAGTCGGCGTACACCTCGATCGCCAGGGGGAGTTGCGCGGCGGTCGTCGCGATGTGGTAGCAGGTGTGGTCGCTGGTCGTGTACGCGTTGGTGTTGCCGCCCATCTCGTCGAGGAGCCGGCGGTTCTCCTCCTCCGAGCGCGTCGAGGTGGTCCCGCCGCTCAACAGGTGCTCGTAGTAGTGCGATATCCCGCACCCGAGAAACTCCCCCTCATACATGCTTCCGGTGGTCACGTAGACGCGCAGGGCCGCCACCGGCGCGGCGTGGTGCTCCTGGATGACGACGCGGACCCCGTTCGGGAGGGTCTCGACCAAGGGCTGGGGCATCGCCTCGAGCGCCGCGAGCGCGGTGCGGACCTGCTCCGGAGGCGCTGTCGCGGCGCTCCCCGCGGCGGGGCTCGGGGCTGGGTTGGCGGGGGTCATCGACTGCGGGATGATAGTGGAAAGGATCGACAGGGCGAGCAGAACGGCGATCGGCACGGTCCGTCGGGGCATGGGACGTCTCCTCCTTGCGCCGTGTCGCGGCGCGGGGCGGCATTCTACAAGAACATCAGGAGTCAGGAGACAGAAGTCAGGAGACAGGAGAGGGGCGGGCACTATCCTTATGTCTCCTGCGATGGTGCGAGTCATTGCCGGGTACGTCGCGGCGTGCGGTCTCGTCGCGCTCCTGATCGTCGCGTCGATGTCGAAGGTGGTCGAGCGGGCGGACCTCGCGGTCCACAACGGCCCCGAACCCAAAACGCTCGATCCCGCGCAGGCGGATACGGTCCACGAGGGGCGGATCGTCGCCGCCTTGCACGAGGGGCTCGTCAACCTCCACCCCGAGACGCTCGCCCCGGTCGAGGGGGTCGCGCAGGCGTGGTCGGTCTCCGCGGACGGCCTGCGGTACTCGTTCCGGCTGCGCCCCGACGCCCGTTGGAGCAACGGGGAGGCGCTGACCGCCCAGGACTTCGTCTACGCGTGGGGGAGGCTGCTCGATCCGAGGACCGCGGCCCCGTACGCGTACCTCCTGTTCCCGGTCCGCGGCGCGCGCGCGTTCCACGAGGCGGGGGAGGGGTGGGACGGGGTCGCGATCCGCGCGCGCGACGACCGGACGCTCGAGGTCAAGCTGGAGCATCCGGTCGCGTACTTCCTGGAACTGACCGCCTTCACCCCGCTCCTGCCGGTGCACGAGCCGACCGTGACGGCGCACCCGGAGACCTGGCAGAGGCCGGGGCTCCACGTCGGGAACGGCCCGTACGTCCTCGCCGAGCGCCGGATCAACGACCGGATCCGCCTACGGCGCAACCCGTTCTATTGGGACGCGGGGCGCGTCGGGATCGGCTCGATCGACCTCTATTCGCTCTCCTCCGCGGACGCCGCGCTGAATCTCTACCTCTCCGGTGCGATCGACTGGACGCCGACCCTGCCCGCCACCGTGATCCCGGCTCTCGCGGCGAGGTCCGACTTCGTGTCGGGGCCGTACCTGGGGACCTACTACCTGCGGTGCAACCTCCGCAAGCCGCCCCTCGACGACCCGAAGATCCGGCGGGCGATCTCACTCGCGATCGACCGCGAGGCGATCGTCAGGCATGTCACGCAGGGGGGAGAGGTGGCGACCGCGGTCTTCGTCCCTCCTTGGATCCCGCTTTACGTCTCGCCGGGGGGGGAGGGGCGGGATCTCGATGCGGCGCGCGCCCTGCTCGAGGAGGCGGGGTACCCCGGCGGCGCGGGACTGCCCGAGATCGAGTACCTCTACAACGCCTCGGAACTCCACCAGGAGATCGCGGAAGTTCTCGCGACGTCGTTGCGGCGCGACCTCGGGATTGTGCTGCGCCTGCGCCGCGAGGAGTTCAAGGTGTACAAGGAAAGCCAGAGGGCGGGGGACTACACGCTTTCCCGCGCCGGCTGGATCGGGGACTACCTCGACCCGAGGACATTCCTGGAGATGTTCGTCACGGGCGGCAAGCACAACCAGACCGGGTGGTCCGATGCGCAGTACGACGCGCTCCTGGAGGGGGCCGCAGGCGAGCCGGACGCCGCCCGCCGCGCCTCGCTCTACCGGGAGGCCGAGGAGATCCTCCTGGAGGCGCAGCCGATCATCCCGTTGCACCACGCCGCGCACCAGAATCTCGTGCGGCCGGGGCTCGTGGGGTTCCATCCCAATCTGATGAACATCCACCCCTGGAAGTTCCTGCGCTGGGAGGGGCGGTGAGCGTCCTGGCCGCCGTGGCGGTGCGGTTCGCGCAGGGTGTGGCGATGCTCGTCGTTCTCGTCGGAGCGGCATGGGTCCTGATCGACAAGGTTCCCGGGGGGCCGTTCGACCGTGAGCGCGAGCTTTCCGAGGAGGTCAAGGCAGTACTCATGAAACGTTACGGGCTCGCCGACCCGCTCCACCGGCGGATCGGGACGTACCTCTTGAGTCTCGCGCAGGGCGACCTGGGGCCGTGCGTCTCGTTCCAGGACTTCCGCGTGGAGGAGGTTCTGGGGCAGGCGGCGCTCCCGTCGATCCTCGTCGGCCTGGCGGCGCTCGCCTTCGCCGTCGGCCTGGGGCTCCCCGCGGGGGTGCTTGCCGCCTCGCGCCGGGGGACCCTCTGGGACCACACGCTCATGGCCGCGGCGGTCGCGGGGCTGGCGCTTCCGAACTTCGTCGTCGCCGCGGGGTTGATCCTCGTGTTCGGCCTTCACCTCGGGTGGCTGCCGGTGGCGGGGTTCGACTCCCCGCGGTACCTGATCCTCCCCGCGATCTCCCTGGGGCTCCCGTTCGCGGCGACGTTCGCGCGGCTGACGCGCGCCTCCGTCCTCGAGACCTTGTCGCAGGAGTACGTCCGGACCGCGCGCGCGAAGGGGATGCGCGAGCGCGACGTCCTGTTCACGCACGCGCTGAAGCCTGCGCTCGTCCCCGTGACGGCGTACCTGGGCCCCGCCGCTGCGATGATCCTGACCGGGTCGGTCGTGGTCGAATCGATCTTCGCCGTGCCGGGGCTCGGACTGCACTTCGTCAACGC
>JACQRN010000127.1 GCA_016206515.1 Planctomycetota bacterium
CTCTACGCGACCCTCGTCCATCCCGCGCATGTCCTCGCTACTGCCCGCCGTCAGGTCGCGTAAGGTTGACGCGTATGATGGCCCTGCAGGGTCTTCATGCGGTCATTTTACGCCGGGAATCGCGCTGCATCCAAAACAACCGCTTGATGAGGCACCTTTTTCAGGCTGATGGCTGTAGGCCGTAGGCTGAAGGAAAGCGGATTCCCTTCGGACCACGGTCTTCAGCCTACGGTCTTCAGCCTGCGGTCCTGAACGGACCTGTGCGCGATGCCCGGGGAAATCGCGTCCCTGCGGGAGCGGCACGTCAGACCGATCGCTGCGCAGCCATCCTGGGAACGCCAGATGCAGGCTTGGGAGAATGTTGCGTCCAAGGGCCGTACGTCAGAGTAGGCGCTGGCAGGGTCGGTCTCCGCAGCGTAAAGTGGGGATGAGGACGAAGCGCATGGCGAAACTCGAAGAGATCATGGATGCCGCCCAACGCCTCTCTGAGGGCGACCGGCGGCGCCTACTGGAGGCCCTCCAGACGAACGGCGCCCATGCGTCCTCCGAGGAGTGCCATCGCGAGGCACTGGCAAGCTGGCGCTCGCTCGCCGGAACCTTCCATTCCGACCACGCCGATGTCTCCACGGACAAGGGACGACACCTGGGCGACGTGTACGCCGACGATCGGTGAAGCGGGTCTTTGTCGATAGCGGCGGGTTCTTCGCGCACCTGGTATCCGAGGACCGCTCCCATGCGCACGCAAGCGAGGTGTTCGCGACGGCAGCGGACGAATCCTGGGCCCTCGTTACGACCAATGCCGTCGTCTACGAGACGCACGCGTTGCTCACGAACCGGGCGCGAGAAGGACGGGAGGCTGGCCTTCGCTTCCTCGATCACATCGAGCGCGGCCTGTGCGAAGTTGCCCGTGTGACGCCCCAGGACGAAGCGCGTGCGACGGTGATCCTCCGGCAGCACCATGACAAGGGATACTCGTTCTGCGATGCGCTCAGCTTCGTCGTCATGGGGCGCCTCGGTATCACCGAGGCGATCGCGTTCGATCGGCACTTCCGCGCGTACGGGCAGATTACGGTTCTCTGAACGGCTCGAAGGATCGACTACCTCGACAGCGCTCGGTAGGGCATGTCCGCGCTTTTCGATCTGTTCTCCGTAACCGGCGTTCGTATATGAGGTTCCGGATGTCGGAGCCCTGGAAGGCCGGACATTTCGGACATCCGTAACAGCGTCAGGCGAGAGTCCGTTCGCTGTCTCATGGACACCCGGAGCACCAAGCCCGATGCCTTGCCGACAGAGGGGTATACTGCCTGCGTGAGCGACCGGATCGTGTCGGACATCGGCGTCGGCGGACCGCAAGATGCGTGGCCGCTGAGATCGTTTTCCACCTGAAGGCGTCCGCCGAGTACGCGGAGGTGGCGCACGGTCATCGGCGTCCGGGGTACCGGAAGGGACGGAAGATCTCGTGAGCGCATCCACCCCTGTTGGGATGTTCGGAGTGTCGGGGAGGATCCGGTTCGATCGCAACGAGCTGGCGGGGAGTTTCGGCGACATCGGAACCGACCTGCCGCTGATCATCGGGATCGTCCTTGCGACGGGGATGGACTCGGCGAGCGTCTTCATCGTCTTCGGCCTCCTGCAGATCGCGACGGGCCTCGTCTACGGGCTGCCCATGCCCATGCAGCCGCTCAAGGCGATGGCGGTCCTCGTCATCACCCAGAAGATCGCGGGGAGCGTCCTGTTGGGGGCGGGGCTCGCCATCGGGGCCACGATGCTCCTGCTGACGCTCTCGGGCGGCCTCCGCCTGCTCGTGAAATGGATTCCTCTGTGCGTCGTGCGCGGCGTCCAGTTCGGCCTTGGGCTTTCGCTTGCCTCCCTTGCCCTCAAGATCTACATCCCCTCTGCGGGCGTCTCCGGTTATGCGCTGGCTGGCGGCGGGCTCCTGATCATGTTGCTCTGGTGGGGTAACCGGCGCGTTCCGCCGGGACTGCTCGTCATCGCGCTGGGAGGGGTCTACGCGCTCGCGACGGGCCTCCAGGCGGGCGTCATCGCCGATGGATTCGGGCTCGCGCTGCCGACCCTTCACCGGCCGGAGTGGCAGGATGTCTGGACGGGGTTTTGGGTTCTCGCGCTGCCGCAGATTCCCCTGTCGCTGTCCAACTCGGTGATCGCCACCGAGCGGACCGTTCGCGACCTGTTCCCGGAACGCGCCATCGGCGCGCGCAGGATCGGATTGACCTATTCCATCGTGAATCTTGTCGCGCCGCTCTTCGGCGGCATCCCGGTCTGCCACGGGTGCGGAGGGCTGGCCGGGCATCACGCCTTCGGGGCGCGCACGGGCGGCTCGGTCGTCCTCTACGGTGTGTTTTACCTCCTGCTCGGCCTGTTCCTGAGCAAGCCGCTCGGCGAAGTGCTGAAGATCTTCCCTCAACCGATCCTCGGCGTCGTCCTGCTTTGCGAGGCGCTCACCTTGCTTGGCCTTGTCCGGGATCAAGCCCAGGCGCCCCGCAACCTGTCGATCGCCCTTCTCGTCGGTGTGGTGGCGCTGACGGTTCCCCAAGGGTTCGTCGTCGGGCTTGTGCTCGGCACGATCGTCTTCTACGCCTTCCCGCGCTTCGGTCGGACGCCCGGCGACGCCTAACCACCGCCTACACGATCCGTCGAGGGCGAAGGTACGAGGAAGCGGTCGAGGTGCTCGGGTCGGTCTGATGGATCGAGAGGGGTATACTGGGCGCATGGCGAGTCCTGCTTGCCGATCTGCTCGGCGATAACCTCCGATGGGTCCCTCCGCAGGGTGTCGGGAATGGTCCCTCTCCGCGGGAGGTCGGCAGACCTCGGTCCGGCTCGGGCGCGGCCTGCTGCGGGAGGGCGCGCGGGTGTTCGGGGGCTCCCCCGTCTGCGTCGCCGACGCGCGGGCGGAGCGGCACGTGCGCGAGGCATGGAGCGCCGCGGGGGGGGCACCGGACCGGCTCTTCCTCTTGGAGGGGGGGGAGGGGATCAAGACCTGGGAGGAGGCGGGGCGCCTGTGCGGGCGGATCGTCCGCGCGGGGATCGACCGCCGGACCCGCCTCGTGGCCGCCGGCGGCGGGACGATCGGGGATCTCGCGGGGTTCTGCGCGGCGGTCCTCCTCCGGGGGATCCCCCTGGTCCAGATCCCGACGACGCTCACGGCCCAGATCGACAGCGCGCTCGGCGGGAAGGTCGCCCTCAACCTGCCGGAGGGAAAGAACCTCGTGGGCGCGTTCCACCCGCCCGAGTCGGTCTGGATCGACCCGACCTGCCTCGACACCCTGGACGCCGCCGCCCTCCGGCAGGGGTGGGCGGAGATCCTGAAGGCCGCGCTCCTGGGGGATCCGGAACTCTGGGCTCTCCTGGAATCGGGATCGGTCGACCCTCACCGCCCGCCCTCCGAGGAGGTCATGGCTTGCGTCATCGAGGTCAAGCTCCGGAGGGTTCAGGCGGATCCGTTTGACACGGGCGTCCGGCGCGAACTCAACCTGGGACACACCCTCGGCCACGCCCTGGAGGGGGCCACCCGCTGGGAACTTTCGCACGGCGACGCCGTCGCGATCGGGATCGTCTTCGCGCTCGAACTCGCCCAGGCGCGCGGGGTCCTTCGGGACCTCACGCTTTCCGCCCGCGCGCGCACCCTCCTGGCCACCTTCGGGTTGCCCGTGGTGCCTCCACAGGCGGATCCCGCCGCCCTGGAGGAGATCCTGTCGCGCGACAAGAAGGGGATGGGCGGGCGGCTGACGTGGATCCTCCCCGTGCGGCCGGGGGAGGTGGCTGTCGTCGGGGGGGATCCGGGGCGGGACCGGGAGGTGTTGGGGCGGTTCCTGGGGAGGGTGTAATGGGACGGATCCTCTACCGGACCGCCGGGGAATCGCACGGGGCGGGGGTCCTGGCCCTGGTCGAGGGGCTCCCGGCGGGGCTCGCGGTCGATCTCGACTCGATCCACGATGCCCTGCGGCGGCGGCGCGGGGGGTACGGGCGCGGGCCGCGGCAGAAGATCGAGGAGGACCGGGTCGAGGTTCTCGCGGGGCTCCGGCGCGGTCGGACGCTCGGGAGCCCGCTCGCCCTCTGGATCGTCAACCGGGACCGCACGATCGACCGCCGCGTGCCGCGCACGGTCCCGCGCCCCGGTCACGCGGACCTGGCAGGGCTCCTGCGGATCGGCGGGACCGACGTGCACGCCGTCGCGGAGCGCGCCAGCGCCCGAGAGACCGCCGGCCGCGTCGCGGCGGGGGCCGTGGCGCGGCTGCTCCTGCGAGAGATCGGGGTCGAGGTCGCGGGGTTCGTCGTGGCGATCGGGGGGATCGAGGCGCCGTCGGCGCCCGCGGCGATTCGTGGGATTCTGCGCCGTGCCTCGCGGAGCGACTGTTACGGCACGGACCCGGCGACCGACCGCGCTTGGCGGCGCCGGATCGACCTGGCGCGCGCGGGGGGGGACTCCGTCGGCGGGATCGTCGAGGTCCGCGCCGAGGGGGCGCCGCCCGGGCTCGGAAGCTGCGCGCAGTGGGACGAGCGGCTCGACGGGCGCCTGGCCCTCGCCGTAATGAGCGTGCCCGCGATCAAGGGGGTCGAGATCGGCCCCGCGTTCGAGAGCGCCGCGCGGTTCGGCTCGCGCGTGCACGATGGGATCGTGCTGCGCGCGGGGCGCCTGCGCCGGACGGGGAACCGAGCGGGGGGGATCGAAGGGGGGATGACGAACGGCGAATGTGTCGTCGTCCGCGCCGCGATGAAGCCGCTCTCGACGCTGGCCCGTCCCCTGCCGTCGGTGGACCTGGCCACGGGGAGGCCCGCGCCGGCTACCGTGATCCGGACCGACACCTGCGCGGTCCCTGCGGCCTCCGTCGTCTGCGAGGCGGTCGTGGCGCTGGTCCTGGCCGATGCGGCCGTGGAGCGGTTCGGGGCGGTTACCGTCGCCGAACTGCGCTCCGACGCGGACCGGGCCCGGCGCGCCCTGCTTCGGCGCTGACCAGCGGCGTCCATCGGCGGAAGAACGCCGGGTCGCTCTTGGAGACCGCATCCTCGCCCGACACGCGGACGCCGCGCCGGACGCGCGCGATCGTCCCGAAGACCATCGCGAGGCGATGGTCGCCGCCCGCCTCCAGGCGGATGGGGCCGCGGGGCGCCTCGCGCGCGGGGGTGACGCGCAGCGAATCGGGGCCGATCCCGACGCGCGCGCCCAGGCGCCGCAGGTTCCGCGCCAGGAGGGCGAGCCTGTCGCTCTCCTTCGCGCGCAGCCGCCGTACGCCGCGCAGCGTGACGGGGCTGCTTCCGAACGCGGCGAGCGCGGCCGCGGCGACTGCGGCGTCCGGCATCCTCGAGTAGTCCCCGCCGAGGGGAGGGATCGGACCGGGGCGGACCTCGATCCCGCCACGCCGCTGGACGATCCGTCCGGCGCCTCGCAGGCGGCGCAGCAGGGCCAAGTCGGGGTGGTCGCCGGACAGGTCGATCCCCCCGATCCGGCACGGGTGGCCCGCCAGGAGGGCGCCCAGCGCGAAGACTCCCGCCTGCGTCGCGTCGCGCGGGATCCGGAGCCGGCGCGCTCCGCGCTCCGGATCGACGTGGAAGGTTGCGCCCCGGCGCCGCACCGCGCCTCCGAAGCCCCGCACCAGCGCGCATGTCAGTCTGAGGTGGTCCGGACCGACGATCTTCCCGGGCCAGTCGATCCGCCACGCCCCGCCCGCAGAGGCGGCGGCGAGGATCCATGCGGTCAGGGGCTGGCCACTTGCCGCTGTGCTTCCCCGGGGCGGGGCGAGGCGAACCTCTCTCGCGACACGGCCTGGAACGATCTCCAGGGGGAGCGTCCCGCGGCTCCGGAGCCAGCGGACGCGCCCCTCGAGGGCGGGGGGGACGGCATCGCCGATGTGGCGGCGCAGGAGCGAGGCGCGTCCCGTGATCCGTGTCCGTCCGGCGCGGGAGAGCGCCCAGGCGATCGCCAGGCGGGCGGAGAAGGCCGACTCGCCGACATCGACGCTCCGCTCCGTCCGCGCTCCCGCCCTCCGCCGCAGGCTCCAGGTTCCCCGCCGCGCGCGGATCTCCCCCCCCGCCGCACGCGCCAGGCGCGCGATCGCCGCCAGGTCGCCGCTCGACTCCAGGCCCTGGAGGGTGCTCCACCCCCGCATGGCGGCGGCCAGCCAGACCGCCCGGAGGAAGTGCGGCTTCGACGGCGCGGGGAGGATCGTCGGAATCCGGGTGCGGTGTCCCGCTCGCTCACGGTTCGACAAGATCGAAGGATACCGCCTCCGATACCGTTCCCGCATGGGCGACCCGCGTGGACGGACCGCGCCGCCGAACCTCTTCAGGTTGACCGGCTACGACTGCTACGACTACTCCGACTACTTCGTCTGCGACGAGCAGGGGGTGTGCCGGTTCCAGGTCACCCACTACGATCTGGCGAAGGCTCCTCCTCGCGGCTGCGCAACTGGAAGGCCCAGGTCGTTTGCGACGCCTCCCGGGAGATCTCGCCGGACGATCCGGAGGGGGCGAGGATCCTCTCCGCGTTGCACGGCGCGTAGGCCGCGTTCGCGCGGTCAATCCCCGGTCGGGCGACGGTCACCGCCTCGACCATGAGGACCAACGTCTTGGGGGGGGGCGATCGAGGGAGGGGAGCGGGTCAGCGCGTAGGGCCTGGCGTTTCCGGTCCCAGGCCGATCGACCGCCAGAGGTTGTTCCATGCCTCCCGTTCGCGGACGCCCGCCTCCACGAGCACGGTCAGGATCGGACGCTCCGATTCCAGAACCGCCTGGACCGCCCCCGGCGTCTCGTGAATGCGTCCCTGCGCCGCGCGGCCGGTCCCCGATGTCGCCAGTTCCGGATTCTCGAACCGGAAGATCTCGTGGGAGTTGAGCTGGGCCTCGGCGAGGCGGGCCTCGCGCAGGGATTCGAGAATGCCTTCCGGATCCGCGAAGGGGAAGAAGACGCGGACCCGCAGTTCCGTCTTTCCCGAGTCGACCTCCGCGTCCAGGACCCCCGCCATCGCGCGGACCGCCTCCAGCGTCCGTTCGATTCGTCTGTCGCTCGTCCGCCGCGTGGAACCGAGCGTGAAGGCCATCTCGATCGGGTCGGCCTCGCCCGCGGCGGATCCCCCCCGGAAGCGGGTCAGCAACTCGAGGATCTTCTGCTTGTGCTCCGGACGGCCGCCGAACTGGATCTCCCCGGCCCACCTGCCGTTGGCGTCCAGCACCACCATCTTCGGCCATGCGCTGGTGACTTCGTGGAGAAGGAAGCATCCCTCCGGGAGGTCCACGCGTGCGGTCACGTAGGGGCGCGCCGCGTCGACGATCTCCGGATCGGCCAGGATCCCCGAGAGCTCACGGCTCTCGAATCGGGTCCGCGCTCATCACCCCGGCTGGGCGCTTCCGCTGATCCCGAGGAGCACCGGTCGGGAGGTGCGCCTCGCCTCGCGGACCGCCTCCCGTAGCCCCCCCACCCCGCGGTACGTCCACTCGAGCGCCCCTCCCGTCTCCGCCGAGAGGGGCGATGGGCCCCAAGACAGGAGGCTTCCCAGCAGGGGGATCCGCAGCAGGCGCAGCGACGGCAATCGTCTTCTCATTGGGATGGGAGATCATACCCGTACGAGGAGGGCATAGGATGGGTGGGGTGACCGCATTGTGCGCCGTCCTGTTCGACCTCGACGGCGTCCTCGTCGACTCCTACGAGGCGTGGTTCGAGGTGGTCAACGACCTCTCGCGCGATCTCGGGTGCGCGCCGGTGTCGCGCGAGCGGTTCGCCGCGATCTGGGGGCAGGGGACGGCGGCGGATGTCGAGGCGATCTATCATGGCCGCACGGTCGCGGAGGTCGACGAGGGGTACCGGCGGATGTTCCGGAAGCACGCCGTGAAGGTGCGGGTGAACCCCCAGGCCGCGGGCGTCTTCGCGGCGCTCCGCGCGCGGGGCGTACGCATCGCCGTCATCACCAATACCGACTCGCCGATCGCGCGGGAGGTGCTCGCCGCCGCGGGGCTCTCCCCGGATGCCCTGGTCGGCGGGCGGGACGTCCCCCATGGGAAGCCGGCTCCGGACATGGTCCTACGCGCGTGCGGGCTGTTGGGTGTCACGGCACAGGATGCGCTCGTGGTAGGGGATACCCGTTACGACCGGGAGGCGGCCCGCGCCGCCCGAGTCCGCTTCGCGGGGCTCGGGATCGAGGGGGACGACACGCTCCGTTCGCTCGAAGACGTCCTGACGATCGCGTTATGAGGGACCCCGCCGCCGACCGAGCCTGCCTGGAGTCGCTATACGCCCGTTACAACCGGCGCGAGTACGTCTCCCCCGACCCCCTGCAGTTCGTCCTGGCGTACGCGGACCCGGGCGACCGCGAGATTGCGGGGCTCGTCGCCTCGTCGCTCGCCTACGGGCGGGTGGCGATGATCCTGCGGAACGTCGCGTTCGTCCTCGAACGGCTGCCGTCCCCCGCGCGGGACCTGCGCGACGCGACGCGCGACGGGCTGCGCCGCCGCCTGCGCGGCTTGAAGCATCGCTGGACCACGGGCGCGCAGATGGCCGCACTCCTGTGGGGCGCGCGCGAGGTCGTCCGGGCGCACGGCTCGCTCGGGGCGTTCGTCCGGGGGGCGGCCGGTGCGCAGGACGGGACGATCCTGCCGGCGCTCTGTGCCCTGGTCCGTCGGATCGTCGCGGCGGGGGGGCGAGGCGCCGCCTCGCTCCTGCCGGACCCTGGCAATGGGAGCGCCTGCAAGCGGCTCCTGATGTACGCCCGCTGGATGGTCCGCCGCGACGCGGTCGACCCCGGCGGGTGGGACGGCGTCGATCCCGTTCTCCTGGTCGTCCCGATGGACACGCATATGCACCGGATCTGCCGCTCGATGCGCCTGACCCGCCGCCGGACGGCGGACCTTCGCGCGGCGCTCGAGGCGACCGGGCGCTTCCGGCTCCTTGTCCCATCCGACCCGGTCCGATACGATTTTCCGCTCACGAGGCTCGGCATCCGCTCGGACGCGGACCCGGGGCCGTTTCTGGGGGAGTGGATGCGCATTCGCGGCCGAGGCCGCAGGGGAGGAGAGGATGGCGATTGCCGTAGGGGCGCAGGCGCCCGATTTCACGCTGGACGGGACGAAGGGGAAGGTGACCCTATCGTCGTTCAAGGGAAGGAAGGACGTGGTCCTGTTCTTCTTCCCGCTGGCGTTCACCCCCGTCTGAAGCAAGGAACTGCCCGCCTGTGAGGCGGACTACACGAAGTTCGCGGAGAGGAACGCGGAGCTGTTCGCCGTCAGCGTCGACAGCGTCCCGACGAACAAGGCGTTCGCGGAGTCGCTGAAGGTGACGAAGTACGCCATCCTGTCGGACTTCCATCCAAAGGGGGAGGTCTCCAAGAAGTACGGCGTCTACCTGGAGGACAAGGGGATATCGGCGCGTGCTACGGTCGTCGTCGGCAAGGACGGGCGGGTGAAGTGGTGCAAGGTGAACGAACTGCCCGCCCAGCGCCGGAACGACGAGATCGTCAAGGCCTGCGAGTAGGTCCGGGGACCGGAACGGCGATGGATCGTTGACGGTTTCCATCGTGATCCCGGCGCTCGACGAGGAGGCGAACCTGGAGGCGCTTCTTCCCGCGCTCGTCGGACGAGCCGGTATCGAGTGCATCGTCGCCGACGGGGGGAGCGCGGACCGCAGCGTCGAAGTCGCTCGCGCCTCCGGCGCGCGGGTCGTCGTGGCCCCGCGCGGCCGCGCGAGGCAGATGAACGCCGGGGCTGCCTCCGCGACGGGGGAGATCCTTCTTTTCCTGCACGCCGACACGCTGCTTCCGGAGGGGTTCGACGCGCTCGTGCGCTCGGCGCTCGCGCGTCCCGGAGTCGCGCTCGGCGCGTTCCGCCTCGGGATCTGTGCGCACGGGATCGCATTCCGCCTGATCGAACTTGCCGTCGCCCTGCGCTCCCGGTTTTTGGGACGCCCCTACGGCGACCAGGCGATCTTCGTGCGAGCGGAGGCCTTCCGGGAGACCGGCGGGTTCCCCGACCTGCCGATCCTCGAGGATCTCGCGTTCGTCCTTCGCCTGCGCGCGCGGGGGCGGGTCGCGATCGCCCCCGCGCGCGTATCGACCTCCGCGCGGCGCTGGCTTTCGGGCGGGGTCTGGCGGACGACCCTTCGCAACCAGGGGGCGGTGTGGGCCTGGAGGGTGGGGGTGTCCCCGGAACGGATCGCCGCGTGGTACCACGGTTGCCGGACAGCGGGTAAGGTGGCGGCGGTGACATGCGGACCCGGATCGCCGGATTCGTCCTCCCCTTCCTCGCCCTCGCTGCGGGGGGATGCGGTTTGACGAGGGAGGGCGCCTCAGCGCATCGCAACCGCCTCGTCGGCGAGAAGAGCCCCTACCTTCTCCAGCACGTAGGGAACCCCGTCGACTGGCACCCGTGGGGGGACGAGGCGTTCGAACGCGCGCGACGGGAGGACAAGCCGGTCTTCCTGTCGATCGGCTACGCCACCTGCCATTGGTGCCATGTCATGGAGCGCGAATCGTTCGAGGATGTGGAGGTGGCCGCTGTCCTGAACGAGCGGTTCGTCTCCGTGAAGGTGGACCGGGAGGAACGGCCCGACGTCGACCACATCTACATGTCGGTCTGTCTGTCGATGAACGGGCAGGGCGGGTGGCCCCTGACGATCGTGATGACCCCCGACGGCAAGCCGTTCTTCGCCGGGACGTATTTCCCGAAGCACGCTCTGCACGGGCGGCCGGGGCTGATCGACCTCCTCCAGCAGATCGACCGGGTCTGGCGGGAGGATCGAGCGCGCGTCCTGGCGTCCTCCGAGGAGATCGCGCGATTCGTCCGGGAGCAGGCGGAGCGCGCGGGCGATGCGGTGCGGGAGCCGGATCCCGGGGCTCTCGAAGCGGCGTTCCGCCAGTACGAAGCCGGGTTCGACGCACGGCGCGGCGGGTTCGGGAACGCCCCGAAGTTCCCGTCCCCGCATATCCTCTCGTTCCTTCTGCGATGGGGGCGCCGGAGCGGCGACGGACGGGCCACCTCGATGGCGGAGGCGACGCTCTCGGCGATGGCCTCGGGAGGGATTCACGACCACCTCGGCGGCGGGTTCCACCGGTATTCGACCGACGCCGAGTGGCTGGTGCCGCACTTCGAGAAGATGCTCTACGACCAGGCGATGCTCGCGATCGCCTATGCGGAGGTGTTCCAGGCGACGGGGGGGGAGGGGCACGCCGCCGCCGTCCGGGACATCCTCGGGTACGTCCTGCGCGACATGACCTCCCCGGAGGGGGCGTTCTTCTGCGCCGAGGATGCCGACAGCGAGGGGTTGGAGGGGAAGTTCTACGTCTGGCGACCGGAGGAGATCCTCTCCGTCCTGGGACCGCAGGACGGGGCGCTGTTCTGCCGCTTCTACGACGTGACCGACGGGGGAAACTTCCACGAGCCGCACGCTCCGCAGGGGCACTCGATCCTTCATGCGCAGAGGGGCATCGAGGCGTTCTCCCGCGCGGAGGTGCTCGATCCTGCGCTCGTCGCCAGTCGTCTGGCCGCCGGCCGTGGGCGCCTGTTCGCCGTCCGCGAGAGACGCGTGCACCCGGGGAAGGACGACAAGATCCTGACCGATTGGAACGGCCTGACGATCGCAGCGCTGGCGAAGTGCGCCGTGGCGCTCGACGAGCCGCGGTACGCCGCTTCGGCCTCGCGCGCGGCGGACTTCCTCCTGTCGAGGATGCAGACGCCCCAGGGGCGTCTCCTCCACCGGTTCCGGGACGGCGACGCGGCGATCCCGGGAAACCTCGACGACCATGCGTTCCTCGTCTGGGGGCTCCTGGAGTTGTACGGGGCGACGTTCGACCCGCGATGGCTCGCGGAGGCGCTCCGGATCAACGCGGATATGCTCCGTCTGTTCCGGGGGGAACCGGGCATCCTTTACTTCACCGGGACCGATGCCCAGGGGCTGATCGCCCGGACGCGCGAGACGTACGACGGGGCGCACCCCTCGGGGAATTCCGTCGCCGCCCTGAACCTGCTGCGCCTCGCGCGCCTGACCGCCGATGCGGCGCTCGAGACGGAGGGGCGCGCCGTCCTGGCCGCCTCGGCCTCCGACCTGGAGCGTTCGGCGACGGGACACACGCAGATGCTCGTCGCCTTCGATTTCGCGCTCGGCCCGTCGCGCGAGATCGTGATCGCCGGCGACCCGTCGCGGTCCGACACGCAGGCGCTCCTTCGCGTCGCGCGCTCCGTATGGCGCCCGAACGACGTCCTGCTCCTGCGTCCGCCGGGCGAGGCGGGAGACCTTCTGGCGCGCCTCGCGCCTTTCACGGCAGGCCAGGGGCCTATCGGAGGGAAGGCCGCGGCGTACGTCTGCGAGAACTACGCCTGCCAAGCGCCGGTTGCCGATCCCGCTGAGCTCGGCCGGATGCTCGGGCCGTAGGCGCGCCGTCCCGGGGGGTGAACCCCCGGGCTACCGGGCCGGCTTGCAATGCTTGTCGAACAGCGCCGTCAGGTCCGAGGCGATCTGCGCGGGCATGCGCCCCTCGATCTGGCGCCGCTCCACGACGTGCACGACCTTGCCGTCCTTGAACAGCCCGATCGACGGGGACGAGGGGGGGAATCCGGCCATGTACGAGCGCGCCCGCTCGACCGCCTCCCGGTCGGCGCCGGCGAAGACCGTCGCCAGGGCGTCCGGCTTGACCGCGTGCTGGAGCGCGAGCGCCAGCGCCGGGCGGGCGCCGCCCGCGGCGCAGCCGCAGACCGAGTTGACGAAGACCATCGCGGTCCCTTTTCCCTGCTTCAGGAGGGTGTCGACGTCCTGGGCGGTGCGAAGCTCCCGCACGCCCAGCCGCGTGACCTCCTCGCGCATCGGCTTGACCATCTCTTCCGGATACATGGCTGGATTGAACCTTTCCCCGGCGCGGGGCGCAAGCCCTCTTGCGCGGCCCCAAGCCGGGTCCGTACGATCATGCCCGGGCGAGGGGGGGCGGCGGCGCAACTCCAATGGGCGACACGGCGAAGCTGATCTGGAACGGGCAGACGCTCGACCTCCCCGTGCTTCGCGGCTCCGAGGGGGAGAACGCCGTGCAGATCGGCGAGCTTCGGCAGAAGACGTCGCTCGTGACGATGGACCCGGCGTACATGAACACCGGCTCGTGCACGAGCCAGATCACGTTCCTCGACGGCGAGAAGGGGATCCTCCGGTACCGCGGGTACCCGATCGAGGAACTGGCCGAGAAGTCGACTTTCCCCGAAACGAGCTACCTCCTGATCCACGGCGAGCTGCCGAACCGCGAGCAATTGGCGAAGTTCCGCCACGACCTGACGTACCACTCGATGCTTCACGAGGACTTCAAGCGGTTCTTCGAATCGTTCCCGAAGGGCGCCCACCCGATGCCGATCCTCTCCTCCGGGGTGTGCGCCCTCTCGACGTACTACCAGGCCGGGTCGATCCCGGACGACCCCGCGGCGATCGAACTGGCGATCCACCGCCTCCTGGCGAAGCTGCCGACGATCGCGGCGTTCTCGTACAAGAAGTCGATCGGCCATCCGCTGATGTACCCGCGCAACGACCTGGAGTACTGCGCGAACTTCCTGCAGATGATGTTCTCGGTCCCGGCGGAGGCGTACCGCGTGGACCCGGTCGCGGCGAAGGCGCTCGACCTGGTGTTCATCCTGCACGCGGACCACGAGCAGAACTGCTGCAACTCCACCGTGCGCCTCGTCGGCAGCGCCCGCGTGAACCTCTACGCGTGCATCTCGGCCGGGATCTGCGCGCTGTGGGGGCCCCTCCACGGCGGCGCGAACCAGGCGGTCATCGAGATGCTCGAGCGCCTGCGGAACGACAAGTGGGACCTCGAGAAATTCGTGGGGCTGGCCAAAAAGAAGGGAAGCAACTTCCGCCTGATGGGGTTCGGCCACCGCGTCTACAAGAACTTCGATCCGCGGGCGAAGATCCTCAAGCGCACCTGCGACGACCTCCTGGCCAAGATGAAGCGGACCGATCCGCTCCTCGACATCGCCAAGCAGCTCGAGGAGGTCGCCCTGCGCGACGAGTACTTCATCGAGCGGAAGCTCTACCCCAACGTCGACTTCTACAGCGGGATCATCTACCGCGCGCTCGGCTTCCCGGTGCAGATGTTTACCGTCCTGTTCGCACTCGGGCGGCTGCCGGGGTGGATCGCCCAGTGGCGGGAGATGGTGGAGTCCCCGGACACGAAGATCGGCCGTCCGCGGCAGGTGTATACGGGGGCCCCGCGCCGCCCGTACGTCCCGATCGAGCAGCGGGGGTAGCGCGTACCGACCCGAAGGCAGCCCGTGGCGCGAACCGACCGGCATGTGAAGGGGGGCAGGAGGGCCAGGCGATGGTCATGAGGCGTCTCTACGTCCGGGGGATCCCGTATTCGGCGACCGAGTCGGAGCTGCGTACGCACTTCACGCAGTTCGGCAAGGTCGTGGCGGTCCAGGTGGTCATGGACCGGGAGACGGGACGGTCGAAGGGGTTCGCCTTCGTGGAGTTCGAAACCGAGGAGCAGGCGAAGGCGGCGATGCAGAAGGGGGACGGGATCGAGTTCGGCGGCCGCCGGATCATGGTCAGCGAGGCCCGTCCGAAGGGGGAGCGGCTTCCGATGGGGTCGGCCTTCCGCCCCCCGTTCGCCGCAGGTCCGCGGCCGCCGTTCGGGGCGCGTCCCGGCGCTCCGGGAGGCCCGCGGACGCCGGGTCCCGCCCCGGTCACCGGCCCGGGCGGCGCCGTCCGCACGGGGCCGCCGGTCGGGGATCGCCCGCGGGGTCCCAAGCCCGCCTGGCGCGAGGCGAAGGAGCGCCGGGAAAGGGAGGCGCGCATCAACCGCCGCAGCCGCGAGGGGGGCGACGAGGAGAAGTTCAAGCCGGACGAGGAACTGGATTTTTGACCATGCCCGCCGGCAAGAAGCCCGAGGTTCCCAAGAAGATCGGAAAGTTGGTCCTGGTGGCCGACGACCACCGGAACATCCGGAACATCGTCTGCTTCACCCTCGAGAAGGAGGGGTTCGGCACGGTGCAGGCGTCCGACGGACAGGGGGCTTTGTTCGCCCTCCTCTCGAACAAGGTAGACCTGATCCTTCTCGACAGCGCCATGCCCCGGATCGATGGGTTGGAGGTGTGCCGGACGCTGAAGAAAGATCCGAAAACCCGGGACATCCCCATCATTTTCAGCACGGGGCGAACCGACAAGCAGCACGTCCTGGACGCCATCCAGGCGGGGGCGGCCGACTACATCGTCAAGCCGTTCGCGCCGGACGTGCTCGTGAACAAGGTGAGGAAGGTCCTGGGGCTGCCCGTGGAGCCCAGGGAGAAGGACGAACCTCGGCATGGGTGATCGGGTCAGGATGACATGTCGTGGTGTCGTCTTTCTTCTGACCCTCGGTGCGGCGGACGCGGATCCTCCGCCCCTCGATCTGGAGGCGACCTGCCGGAAGGTCCAGGATGTGCTCGCCCAAGTGCGCGGCCTGCCGTGGCGGGAGCCGGTCCTTTCCGAGGTCGTCACGCTCGATCGTCTGCGCGAGCTGCTCTCAGAGGAGATCCGCCGGACCTCCGGCGAGGAGGGGATCGCGCGGGAGGAGAAGTCGCTGCGCCGCCTGGGGTTGATCGCGCCGGACGCCTCGCTTCTGGCGCTCTATCTCGACGCGATGGCACCCCAGGTCGCGGGGTTGTACCTCCCGTCCCAGGGGCGGTTCGTGATGGTCGACGCGTACCGCTCCCTGGCGGGGCAGATCCTCGCCCACGAGCTGCAGCACGCCATGCAGGACCAGCACGTCGACCTCGACCGCCTCGATGCGATGTCCGAGGAGAACGCTGACCGGGCGACCGCCTTCCACGCCGTGATCGAGGGGGAGGCGGAGTTCGTCGCGGGGTTGTGCCTGCCGCGCCTGGCCGAGGTTCTTCCGCAGGATCCCCCGCGCGCCGGGGAGGTGTACCAGATGCTCACGGCGGTGCTCGTCTCCTCCGGGGCCCCGGACTTCATGATGGAGGACGCGCTCGTCTCGTACGTCGGTTGCAAGATGCTCGTCGCCTCGGTGCACGAGCAGGGGGGGTGGGAGGCAGTCGACCGGCTCCTGCGCGAGCCGCCCCCCTCCACGGAGCAGATCCTGCACCCGGACAAGCGCGCCTCCGGCGAGCCCCCGCGCGAGGTGTCGCTC
>JACQRN010000128.1 GCA_016206515.1 Planctomycetota bacterium
GCTCCTTGCTGCGCAGATAATGCAGGTCGAACGTCCCCTCGCCCGTGTCCGTCCAGTAGTGGCAGGTCTTCAGGAGATGATGCGCGACGAGATTCTCGAAGCGCGCTGGCTTGTCCAGGACCGCCGAGTAATCCCACAGGTAGACCTTGCCATCGCGCTTCAGCGAACGCGGGATGCGCTTGTCGTACGGCTTGATCTCGAAGAGGTAGTAGACCGCCTTCAGGTACGCCAGCCAGCGTTTGAGGACATCGAAGCTGATCTCCATGTCCTCTGTCATCCCCTTGAGACTGAAGATCGACCCCACCCGCTCGGGAAGGAGAGACGCCAACAGTTCGACGCGTCCAAGGTCGGGAAGGCGGCTGATGTCGCGCAGGTCTTCCCGGATCACGGCCTGGCTGTGGACCTGCCGCCACCTTCCGGCAAACCTCGCGTCCTGCTTCAGGAACGGCTCGGGAAAGGGGCCATACGCCATGAAATCATCCAGGTTCCGGAGGGCGCCCTTCCCGGTCTGCAGGGCGCGACTGAACAGCGCCTTCTCCATGGCGTCCGGGCGCAGGACGTCCTTGGATTCCAGTTCGCGCATGCTGAACGGGTGGAGGCGGAACGGGAAATAACGCCCCATCATGCTGTCGCTGCCGCGACGATAGATGTCCAAACGCGCGCTGCCCGTCACGAGAATGTCGCAGGGGTGCGGGAGCGTGTCGTACAGCCCCTTGAGGTTGCGTTTCCACAACCGGTCCTTGTGGATCTCGTCCAGCACGAGGAGGGGGACGCGTCCCCCCTGCCGCGGAGGCAGGAGGGCCGATGGCGTCTTGATCCACAGACGCCGGAACCCGGCGTCGTCCCAATTGAAGTAGCGCCCCTCGGAACGCCCGGCGAGCAGCATCTTGGCGAAGGTCGTTTTCCCGCATTGGCGGGGCCCCGACACCATCGCGATCTTGTGGTCGCGGAAGCAGAACTCGTCGACGGCGGCCTTCAGGTGCCGGTGGCGCATTCTGACCACAGTAAGGACAAAACTGACTATGGTCAATACCGAAGCGTCTCGACCGTAGTGTGGTCAATCCGTGCTACGGTCAAACCCGTCGGCGTCCGTTCGTCTTATGGATCCTCCTCGCGCGCTCACCACGGCCATTCCCCCTGTGCGCGTAGAGCCGCCTCATGCCCCCCCGCCGCGAAGAGCGCCTTGACCTTCTCGGGCGGGAAGCGGACGCCGACGCGCGGACGGGTCGCGAACCAGCCGAGGACCGATGCGGCGAAGGCGGCGGCGTTGCGCAGCGCGCGCGGGCGCGCCTGGTCGAGCGTGTCGGCGCGGGTGTGCGTGTAGCCGCGGCCGAGGCGCAGGTCCGAGGTGTGGTTCTCGATGCATAGGGTCGGGACCCCGCGCAGGGAGAACGGGAGGTGGTCCGAGGCGCAGGTGATCCGGTCGGAGGTATCGACGTCGCCGGTCGCCGCGACGAGCGGCGCGAGCGATTCGAGAAGCTCCGGGTGCCCCTGCGCGACGAGCGCCGGCGCCCCCTCCCCGACCGGGACGTCGAGGTTCAGGACCACCGCGATCCGGTCCAGATCCGCCTCGTGCGCCTCGGCGTAGGCGCGCGACCCGAGGAGCCCCAGCTCCTCGCAGTCCCAGGCGACGAACCGGACTTCGTGGGTAAGCCCCAGTCCCGATGCAGCCAGCCACCGCGCCAGGGTGACGACGCAGGCGATCCCCGTCCCATTGTCGACCGCCGCCTCCGCCAGGTCGTGCCCGTCGAGATGCCCGCCGACAAGGATCAGGGGGACGTTTTTTCCTGAAGGACCGAACGACCCATGGACGATCTCGCCGGTCTGGGGCGGGTTGCCGCACCGCATCGTCATCGTCAGGGGGTGGGAAAGCCCCCCCGCACGCCGGATCCGGCCTCCGCGTTCGAAGGTGATCGCGACCGCGGGGATCGCCCCGACCGCCCCGCCGCGCTTCCAGCCGACGGAGCCGGTCTCCTCCAGGTCGCCCGGCAGGTGCCTCTCGTAGACGAACCCGGCCGCCCCGAGCGCGACCGCGCGGCAGTACTTCTCGTTGCGATGCAGGTCGCGCCCCTTCCGGTTCGGCTCGCTCGTGACCCAGCACCACTTCCCGCGCAGGTCCTTCCCCGCCGCGGCGAACACCTCCTCGGTCCCGTTCCCGAGGAACCGCACCGGCGCCTCCAGGGCCTCGCAGGGAGGGGTCCCGGGGAGTCCGATCACATGCTCATCCTGGAGGTGCCCGTCCTCGCGCCGCCACCGGATCGCCGCCGGCCCCCGCGTCCAGCCGATGTAGGGGAAGCGGAAGCCGCCGATGTCGCGCAACCCAGCCTCGCGGAGGCTCTCCGTGACGTACTCCCGCGCCCCCGAGAGCCCGTCGGACCCCGCGAACCGCCCGTCGGGGAACGACGCCAACTTCACGAGAACCGGCCACGGGTCGCACGCCCCCCAGAAGGGGCCGCCAGCGGAGGCGAGCAGGGACCCCGCGGGGGCGGACGGCACAGGGGGGATTCTATCTCGTCCCGAGCCGGACGGTCAGGACCGCCTCGACCTCACCCCGGCGGAACCGGACCTCGACCGGATCCCCCGGCTGGTGGGAACGGACGACCTCCTGGATGTCCGCGACCGATCTGATCGGACGCCCGTCCATCGAGAAGATCCGGTCCCCCGAGCGCATCCCTGCCACGTACGCTGGACACCCCTCCATCGTCTCCACGGCGATCCCGCCGCCACCCCCCTCGTCCAACGAGCTGACGCCCAGGTACGCCAGCCCCGTCGGCTGCCGCGGGAAAGGGGACGGCGAGGGGACCGGGGGGGCGGCGTTCAGGCGGGCTTCCAGGTCCGCGACCCGGGCCCGCAGGGACCGCTCGGACGCCTCCAGTCCGGCGGAGCGTGCCTCCAGATCCCGCTTCGCGTCCCGGAGGGAGGCAACCTCCGCCTGCAACGCCTCGATCTCGAGCCGCGCCGCGTCGAGGGCGCGACGATCCGACGGGGACGCCGTGCTGCCGGGAGGCGTTCCTCGCGATCCGGCAGGGAGAACCTCCACGGAGGGCCCGGGGAGCGGCTCCACCGAGGGTCCCTGGCCGGACCCCGCCAGGGCGACGAGGATGCCGACGACCCCGCACAGGACCAGTCCACCCACGACGCCATAGAAGACGCGCTCGTTCATCGCCTAGAGTCTATAACGCGGCGTACGGATGCACCGTTCCGTATTTTCCCTCCCTTCAAAACGCCATATCGATCAGCCACGTCGACATCAGGACCGCGCTCAACAACCCGTTCGCCGTGAAGAAGGCGGCGTTCACGCGCGACAGGTCCGAGGCGCGGACCCACCGGTGCTGGAAGACGAGGAGCGCCGCGGCGGCGGCCGTCCCGCACGCCGCGAGCGCCCCGAGCCCCGCAGCCGCCCAGGCGGCGGCGAACAGGAGCGCGCACACGACGTGGACGGCGCAGGAGGCGCGCAGGGCCGTGGGGATCCCGAATCGCGCCGGGATCGAGTGCAAACCCTCGCGCCGGTCGAACCGGACATCCTGGCAGGCGTACAGGATGTCGAACCCGGCGACCCAGAACAGCACCCCCGCCGACAGGAGGCCCCAGACCGGGTCCCACCCCGGCCGCAGGGCGATCCAACCCCCCGCCGGCGCGATCGCCAGGGCGAAACCCAGGGCGAAATGGCACCCCCATGTGAACCGCTTCGTGATCGAGTACCCGAGGAGGACCGCCAGGGTCGGGACGCACAGGGCGCGCGTCCAGGAGTTCAGGCTCCACGATGCGAAGAGGAACACACCCGCCCCCCCGATCAGGAGAATCGCGACCGCACCGGGCGAAACCTCCCCTCGCGACAGGGGCCAGGCGCGCGTGCGGGGGTTGACGCGGTCGAAGCGCAGATCCGCCAGCCGGTTGAACGCCATCGCCGCGGTGCGCGCCCCGAGGGCCGCCGCGACGATCCAGGCGAGATCGCGCCCGGCCGGGATGCCGTGGACCGCAAGGCACGCAGCGAGGATCGCGAACGGCAAGGCAAACGCCGTATGGGAGAACTTGATCGTATTGAGAAGACGCTTCATGCCCGCACCCTGTCGTCCCGAGGAGCCTTCGAGCAGAGTGCTGGCGACGAGGGACCTCTGTTCACCGATCGAGCGGCACACATAGGTCCCTCGGGCCGCGCCCCCATCTCAATCGGCCCTCGGGACGACACCCCCACGCGGCAAGACTCAACTCACCGAAACAGCCGGTTCAATTTGTCCCGCGCCTCTTCCTCGATCCGATCGCGCGCCTCGTCGCCGCGCTCCTCGATCGCACGGCGCGCCTGCTCCTCGGCCGTGTTGCGCAGGATCCTCTCCACAAGCCGGTCGATGCCGGGATCGACCCCCTCGAGGGTCCCCTCGACGACGTGCGGCTCCTCGCCGATGTAGGTGAGCCAGAACTCGCGCAGGTCCGGCTCCGAGAACGAGTCCGCCGTGATCTCGTACCGGAGGCGCCCCTCGGGGGCATCCCCCGTCGGGCGCGTGACGCTCCCGCGCACGGTCATCCCGTACGACTTCGCGCGGAACACGAACACGTTCTCGATCCTCTCGCGGCCGACCGTGAAGTCCGCGCGCGCACCGAGGGGGAGTTGCATCTCGCGGATCATGGCCAGGATCCTGTCGGTCTTCTCCTCCCCCCATGTCTTGCGGCACCCCTCGGCGACCTGCGTGAGCCGTTCGAGGTTCTCGCCGTAGAACGGGTGCGCGGTCAGGTTCAACGGGTCGATCTCGGCCCACCCCTTCCCCGTCAGGGACGCCAGGAGCGCCTCGGGGTCGTCGGAGGCGTTCCCCTGGTAATCGAGATGGGCCGACACCTTCGCGTCCGCCGCGCACGACTTGAGCGTCGGGAACGGGAGGATCCCCTCCAGGTAGACCAGCAGGTTCTGCTCGACGCCGACCTTGTCGCACGTCAGCAACCCCGTGAAGGGGCGATTCCCCGCGAGATCCACCCGCATCGTCCCGGCGATCGAGCCGCCGTTGAGGTCGTCCGCGCGGTAGTCGAACACCGGCGCGCCGCGCACGAGCGCCCCGAGCGGGAGCGTCCCGGAGAGCGCCCCGACGGAGATCGGCGGGTAGGCGTCCCCCCCAAAGCGCAGCGCGACGTCCTTCATCTCAACGCCGGTCCGCAACCCGACCTTCAGGTCGAACTCCCCGATCTCGGTCTGCCCCCCCGTTGCCTGGGAGAGGACGGTCACGAGCTGCTTGCGAACCCACTCCTTCGGAAACCAGAGCGGCAACGTCAGCACCGCGAGGACGGGGAGCGAGATCAGGACCAGGAGACCGACGCCGATCCTCCTCTTTTTCGTCCATGCCATCGGGGGGATGGTAGCGGAGCGGCGGACGTGCGAGAAGCGGGAGGACCGCCACGGCCGGCACACCCGATCCCCGTGGGATAAACTCCCCCATATGGACTGCGACGACTTCCGCGGGAGCCTCTACGGCCTCCTCCACGACACGCTCGCGGAGGCGGACAAGACGGGAGCGCGGACGCACGTCGAGGCGTGCGCCGAGTGCGCCGAGTCGCTGCGGCGGGCGCGGGCGCAGGTGGGGATCCTGCAGGTGGTACGGGAGATCGACCCGCCCGGGCGGTCGCGGTGGCTCGGAGGGTTCCGCGAGTCGCATCACTGGTACCGGGTCACGACTGCCGCCCTCGGGACGATGATCCTGCTGCTGGCCGGGTCGTTCCTGATCCTGTCGTACCGGGGAACCTCCCGGACGATCGAGGAGCGGTTCCTGCGCCGGCTCGACCAGGGGATCCAGCTCTACCGGATCCGGCACGGGGAGTACCCCGCCTCGGAGACGCGCCTCCTGAATGCCCTGCGCTCCGACGACGGGATCTGGCGGCACCTCGATATCGACGACCACGCCCCGCCGCGGATCGGCCGCGACGGCCGCCTCCTCGACCGCTGGGGCCGTCCGATCCGGTACACCGTCCCGGGACGGATCCACCCCCTGTTCTTCGACCTCGTCTCCTCGGGCAGCAACGGCATCGACGAAGCGGGGGGAGGGGATGATGTGACAAATTGACCCGCCCCCCTGAAATATTTCAAGAAGGGGCGGGTCATCCTGAGCGCGCCATTCATTCTTGCCCTACTCAGGCGCGCGAAGGATCCATGTTCATCGCCCAACGCCCGTAGCCCGTCACCCACGGATCCCTCGCTCGCCACGCCGCCATCCGATCGCTCGCTCGGGATGACAC
>JACQRN010000116.1 GCA_016206515.1 Planctomycetota bacterium
CCCACAACATCCTGCGGTACGTGGCGCTGACGGGATAGGACGAAGGGAGGCGGACGCCGGCAGGGATCGACGGGTCAGAGGCGAGAAACGCTCGGGAACGGCGCCGGGGCCGCCAGCCGCGATTCGTTCTCGCGCTCTCAGAACGCCAGCGATACGCTCGCGAACGCGCCGCCGAAGGAGGGACGATCGAGATCCATCGATCCGCCGGCGCGGAACGTCGCGCCGCCCGCGAAGAAGTAGTTCCAGGAGGCGGCGAGCTTCGAGTCGAGCGCCGAGCGCTTCCGCTCCCCGGCGGGGGCGTTCGGGGTATGGACGCGGTACTGGATCCGGTCGAGGTAGAGAGCGGGCTCGACGTTCCAGCGGTCGGAGCGCCACAGGGGGACCGCCGCGTACGGGATCGCCTCGCGCCGCGTCTCGATCCGGTGCCGCCCGTCCGGCGCGGGGTACTCGTCGCGCTCGTGGAACTCCACCCACTCGAACCCCGCGCGCGGACCCGCTCGCCCCGGCTTCCCGGTGGCCGGATCGCCCGGATGGTGGAGCGTATACTCGACCTGGGCGCCCCAGGCGTCCCTCTGCATATGCGATTCGGTCAGGTCGCCGGGGAGCCACGCATCGCGCCGGCGGTCCGCCTCCTGCTTGGTGACCTTCCCCCGGAGGGTCTGGGTGCACCCCCACAGCTCCCCCGGAAGCGCCCAGCGGCCGTTCAGGGTGATCGTGCGACGGCGGTAGAAGAGCGTGTACCCCCGGTCGGGCCGGTCGATCTCGACGCTCGGCGTCACGGTGACGCTCCCCCAGACGTCGAGGTCGGGCGTCATGCGTCGGCGGCCGGAGAGCCCCAGGGTCCAGGCGTCGCGGCGGTACCGCTCCGGCGCGTCGGTCTTCTGGTTGAAGAGGGGATCGGTCCAGTAGGCGAGCGCCTCGATCCGGTCGTTCCCCTCCCCGCGCAGGGCCCACGTCGCGCCGAGGTCAATCTCCTCCTTGGCCGGGTCGAGGTCGGCGACGAGCCCCGCCTCCTGGCCGTCCCACGGCAGGTCGCGCCCTGCGGAAAGGAGGCTCCGCCGCCAGGTCCCGTCGAAGTCCTGCCCCTGGAGGTACCGGTAGCCGTACCCCCAGTCCTCGTCGAGGTCGTCCCGCACCCTCGCCTCGGTCCGCAGGAACATCTCGTCGTTGTGGATGCTCCCGCCGGTGGCGCGCAGGCCGTTCCCGGGGCGCTCCCACGCCATGTCCCAGGAGTCCGGGAAGTCGTAGTGGAGCGAATCGAGGAAGTACGAGGGGCCGAGGTCGAAGTCCCGGTCCCGGTCCACGGAGCGGCGGAACACCTCCCCGAGCGGGCCGTCGTCGGGGTAGCCCCACGCCGGGAGCGGGGCGGCGGCGAGCGCGGCGAGAAGCGCGGCGCGCATCAGGCGGGAGGAGGCGTGTCGGGCCGGAAATTCGCCCCCTTGTGGCTCCCGTCACAGAACGGCTTGCTCTTCGACGCTCCGCAGCGGCAGAGGGCGAAGGCGAGCTTCCCCTCGACGGAGATCGGCTGGCCCTTCGCGTCGAGGAGCAGCACGTTCCCCTGCACGCGCACGGGGCCGTTCGGCATCACCTGGATCGTCACGTCTGCCATGGTTCCTCCTACGATGCGTTGGCGCGCGTCATCGCGCGGCGGGCGGTAGAATACCCCGGCCCGAAGGCGGGCGTGAAGGAGGAGGACGGATGGCGAAGATCAGCGGGTCGAGCACGATGACCGAGGTTTTGAAGGCGTACCCCGGCGCGCAGAGGGCGCTGTTCCAGAAGTACCACATCGGCGGATGCTCGTCGTGCGGATTCCAGCCGGAGGACACGCTGCAGGCGGTTCTCGAGGAACACGGCGCGGATCCCGCGGAGATCCCGCAGGCGGTCGCCTTCATCGAGGACAGCCACACCCTGGACCAGAAGATCCAGATCTCGCCGAAGGACGCCGCGGCCCTCCTGAAAAAGGATGCGAAGGCGCGCCTTCTCGACGTGCGCGAGGAGTGGGAGGCGCAAGCCGCCAGCATCCCGGGCGCGTCGCTCCTGACGAAGGACCTGTCGCAGGAGATCATGGCGAAGGCTCCGAAGGACACGCCTCTCCTGTTCCATTGCCACCACGGGATCCGGTCGCTCGACGCCGCGTCGTACTTCGCCGGTCACGGATTCACGAATGTCCGCAGCGTCACGGGCGGGATCGACGCCTGGACGCGGGACGTCGACCCCTCCGTGCCCCGCTACTAGCGAGAGCCCGCCCGCCCCGTCCTTGGCAGACCCGACCTCACGCCCCTCGCGTCCGTCCGCCGCCGTCCCCCCTCGCGGATGGGTCGTCGCTCCCCAGGCGCCGACCGCCTCGCTCTGCGCCGAGATCCTTCGTTCGGGCGGAAACGCCTTCGACGCGGCTCTCGTCGGTGCGCTCTCCCAGGGGGTGACCGACCCGCACCGCTCCGGGATCGGGGGGTTCGGGGTCGCCACCCTGTACGAGGCCGCGCGGGGACGGGCGGTCGCGATCGCGTATCACGGCCGCGCCGGGTCGCGCGTCCGTCCCGACCAGTGGGAGGCGGATTTCGAGGGGGTCTCGCCCGACGGGTTCGGGTTCCTCGTGAAGGGGAAGGGGAACGATGTCGGCCCCGCCGCGATCGCGGTGCCGGGCGTGGTCCGGGGGTTGGGATTGCTTCACGCGGGGCGCGGCCGTCTCGCGTGGAAGGCGCTCCTGGAGCGGGTCGCCGCGTTCGCCGAGGAGGGGTTGCGCGTCCCCTCCGACATGGCCGCGTACTGGCGCCGCCCCGGGCTCGCCGGGCGCGTCGCCACGCGGGACCGCCTTGCGCTCACGAGCGCGGGGCGCAAGCACGCGCTCCGTCCCGACGGGGAGCCGTACGCGGAGGGGGAGGTTCTACGCCTGCCGGGGCTCGCCTCCGCCTATCGGCGCCTCGCCTCGGCGGGGCCCGACGACTTCTACGAGGGGGAGATGGCGCGGACCCTCCTGCGGGAACTGGGGCCCGATGTGAAGTTCGATGCGAAGGACCTCGCCTCGTACCGGGCGAGCGAGGAGCCGTGCGCGCGGATCGCATGGGAAGGGATGGACCTGTTCTCCCCCGGGCCGCCGGCCGGGGGGGTGACCCTCTTCCAGTTCCTGCTCCTGGCCGCGCGGCACGGGGATCTTTCGAAGGGGCTCGTCTCCTTCGAGGCGATGGATTCTCTGGGGCGCCTCCTGTCGCGCATCCACGAGGCGAAGTTGCGCACGCAGGGGGATCCCGCCTTCGGCGGGGAGCCGGTGGACCGCCTCCTCTCGGACGCCTACCTGAAGTCGCTCGCGGACTCCCCCTGGCCCGAGGAGCCGAAGGGGGAGGAGCAGGGGACGACGCAGCTGTGCGTCGTCGATGGGGAGGGGAACGCGGTCTCGCTCAACACCTCGCTCGGGTTCAACTCCGGCGTCTTCAGCGACATGTACGGCTTCCCGTTCAACAACGCCATGCAGTGCTTCGACCCGCGCCCCGGTCAGCCCGACTGCATCCTCCCGGGCCGCGCCCGCTACACCGGCTGCGCGCCGACCCTCGGGACGCGCGGCGGCCGGATCTCTCTCGTGATCGGCGCCCCCGGCGGCGCCCGGATCACCGCCGCGATCGGGATCCCGCTCATCGGCCTCGCGAAGTTCGGCATGACCCCGCCCGAGGCGATGGAGATCCCCCGCTTCGACGGTGTCCGCCGCACGATCCTCTTCGAGGGGCGCGTCGACGGGGCGATCGAAAAGCGCCTCGCCGCCGCCGGCTGGACCCCTCATCGCTCCACCCGCCCCTACGGCGCGATCGGCCGCACCTACTGCCTCTGGCTCGGCGCTCGCGGCTGGGAAGCCGGCCTCGACCCGAGCGAGCCGGGGGCGGTGGTCGTCGCATAGGGTACAGGCCCGCCCGTCTCCGCCGGGGGCCGCACTCCGGCACACGGTGCTCGGCTCGGATCGCCAGGTCGCTCGCTTCGTCGCTCCGGCCCATGCACATTCAACCCGGCTGAAATTCGGGGGCTGGGGAGAGATCCATCGGGAGTGGGGGCCTACGCTCCTCTCGAGCTCCCGGCGATCCGGCCTCCGCGCCTACCGTGCCGGAGCGCGGCCCCCGGCGGAGAATGTTGCGGAGCGTGTCGTCTGGTGTTGGTTGTGTGGTTCTGGTGATCAACTCAATTGACAGCATTCGTGCGCGGTTCTACGGTTAGGGTGCCTGGAGGCTGGACGAACGTTGGAGGTTCGTCCCTCGCGCACGGTTCCGACCCTCTCTTCGGATGGCGCCGCAGATTGGGTGTGCCAGCAGCGGTCGCGAGTGCCTCCAGGCAGTGTTCATGTCTTCTCACTCGTTGCATCACCGATGGCTTTGGTGAAGCCGTCCAAATCAATTTGCACCCCCTGATCGTCATGAGGCGCGCGTGCGCAGGCCCATCCCTTCTCTTCGAGTCTTCTCAGGATCGTGGGGACATTGCTCGGGTCCAGTCCGGACAGGAATGCCAGGTAGTCAAAACTCGGCTGTCTCGCAATGTTGTTCGGCACGCCGCTCGCTGAGGTTGTGAGGGCGCCGCGCGCGACGACGGCAAAAGTCGGCGGACGGTGCGCGGGCGAAACTTTTCCGCAAGAAAACGAAAAAAAGTTTCTGACGTAAGTTCAGCGGCGCTCG
>JACQRN010000107.1 GCA_016206515.1 Planctomycetota bacterium
GCCCCCGGCGCTGTGCCCCGCGGCGCCGCCGCGACCATCCCCAGAACCCCCGCGACCCCCGCGATCCGCAACCGTCGCATCCCCTTCTTCATCTTCTTCATCGCACACCCCCTTCCCGCAACATCTCCTCGATCTTCAGGAGTCCGTACCGGACCCTGGATTTCACCGTCGCCTCCGGGATCCCGAGGACCCTGGAGATCTCGCCGAACCCGTACCCGCCGTAATGGCGCATCACGAGAGCCTCCCTCTGTTCCGGGGGGAGGTGTCCCAGCGCCGTGCGCACGCGGTCGGCATCCTCGCGCCCCGCCGCCTCGTCGGCGGAGTTCCGCACGTGGGCGGCGAAGCCGTCAAGCCCCGCGCCGTCGGGGTCCCCCCCCGCGCCGGACGGGAGCCGTCCCCGCAGGCGGGAGCGCATCCGGTTGACCGCGATGCGCGCGAGCCACGTGCCAACCCCCGCCTCCCCGCGGTAGGAGCCGGCCGCGCGCCAGGCGGAGAGGAACGCCTCCTGGCATACCTCCCGCGCATCGTCCGGATCCCCCAGGTCCCGCGACACGAACGCATGGATCCTCCCGTAGTGCGCATCGACAAGCGGCCGGAACGCCTCCCGGTCCCCCGCGGCGGCGCGCGCCAGGAGCGCCTCCTCTGTCGCGGGGAGGGCCGTCATCGTCGACACATCATCCCAGACGCGGGGGGGGGCGGAGTGGATCTAGGGAATCCGCGGGAATCGGGGCCGTAGGCGTCAGAACGAAAACACCGCCGTCGATGGGCCGATCCGCGCGAAGAGCCGCTCGCGCGTGGTCACCTTGGCGTTCACGACGACGATGTCCGCCTCCGTGACGTCGAGCGCCTTCATGCAGACCGGGCAGACGTGCACGTCCGCGCCGCGGGCGATGAGGTCCCGCAGCTGCTCCTGCAGGGGCTTGTCCTTGTAGACGAAATCGGCGGCGACCCGCCGCGACGGGAGGTACACCCCCTTCACCGTGAAGAAGATCGTGACGGCGCGCCCCTCGTCGAGAGCGAAAAGCGCGAACTTCAGAGCCATGTCGACCGACTGCGCGTCCTGGCGCGGGTCGCAGGTCACCATGACGAAGACGGGCGCATCGGTGCCGCGCCTCGTCTGCCATGCGGCCGCTGCCGCGGCCCCGGAGGCGAGCACGCACAGGATGACCAGCAGGTTCGTCCCCTTCATCGTTCCCTCCCCTCCCGGCGTCGTCGCCGGAGCATCCCACCTGCCCGGCATCCTAGCGCGCCGCCGCGCCCCGCACGAGGCGCACCGCGTCCGTGATCGTCGCAAAAAACCGTCTGAAAACCGGGCGCTGCCGACATCATGCAGTCGAGCCGTGGTCCGGACGCATACCTTTCTCGATCATGTGCGCCCCCTCCAGGGCCCCCTGGTCGCCTACGCGCGCCGGATGCTCGCCGTCCCGTCCGACGTGGAGGATGTCCTCCAGGAGACGCTCCGGACCGCCTACACGAAGTTCTCCCTCTATGTGGAGGGGACGAACTTCCGCGCCTGGGTCTTCAAGATCCTGACGTACCAGATTCTCAACGCCAACCGGAGGCACGGACGCTCGGAGCGGGCGGACGTCCCGCTGACGGAACGCGCGGAGGACCTTGCCGAGACGCTCGATCGCGAGATGGAGTACGACAGGCTGCTCGCGGACCCCGGATCGATCCTGGAGCGCCTGGAGCCGGCGCTCGCGCGGGCGCTCGGCGCCCTCCCGGCCCCCGAGCGGAGCGCCCTGCTCCTGCGGTCGATCGCGGGGCTCTCCTACCGGGAGGCCGCGGAGGCGCTCGACATCCCCGTAGGGAGCGTGATCGGGTACCTCTCGCGCGCCCGCTCGCGGCTCCGGCGCGACCTCGCAGCCTACGCGGTCGAACGGGGGCTCCTCCCCCGCGCGGCCGCCGGGGAGGAGGAGGCTCCATGAACTGCGGCGAGTTCCTGCGGCACCTGGGCCCGTACCTCGATTCCGAGTGCGACCCGGAAACCACGCTGGCTCTCGCCGGGCACCTGGAGACGTGCGAGGTGTGCGCGCAGCGCATCGCCAGGGAGAAGGCGCTGGAGGAGCGGCTCGCGCGGCAACTCGCCTCGAGCGCCCCGGGGGACGACGCCCTCTGGCGCCGCGTGGAGAGGCGCTTCGAGCGCCGGACCCTTTTCCGCCCCGCATCGATAGCCGCCGCGGCCGTTGCGGCGTGCCTGGCGCTCGCGGCGGCTGTGGCCGTGTGGCCCTCCCGTGGCCCATCCGACCTTGTCCGCGTCGCCAGCGCCGACCACGTCAAGACCTTGCACGAACCGCTTCCCACCGGGGACGGGGAAACCGGCTGGGCCGGAGTGGAGGACGCCCTGCGGGGGCGGCTCCCGTTCTCCCTCTCCTGGAAGGGGCCCGCGCCGGACGGGGTCGTCCTGGCGCAGGCGCGCCCGTGCGCCTTCGGGAAGGAGCGGGTCGCCCTCCTGCGGTGCCGGTACCGCGATACGGACCTGTCGGTCGCGGTCCTGCCGGTTGCCGCGCTCGAATCGTTCCCCGGTGCCGCGCGGGAGTTCGCGCGCAGGGGGGACGAGTTCTGCTGCGGTGACCGGGGGTTCCGGATCGGCCTGGTCCGCAGCGGCGGAAACCTGGTCTGCGCGACGGGGATGCTCTCCGGTGAGGAGCTGTGCCGCATGGCGCAGACGGTCGCGGAGGGGATCGACCTGCGACCATGACCCGGCTCGGCCTGCGGAACCCGTACCTGGTCGCGGTGTTCGCCCTGGCGGTGCTCGTCCTGGGGGGCGTGTCGTACCGGATGCTGCCGAACGACCTGCTGCCGATCTTCAAGACCCCCGCGGTCCAGATCCTGACGCTCTACCCCGGGATGCCCGCGGAGGTGGTCGAGCAGGACATCACCTCGCGCCTGGAGCGCTGGACCGGCCAGTCGAACGGGATCGCCTGGCAGGAGTCGAGGTCGCTCACCGGGGTATCGGTCGTTCGCGACTACTTCCGGGAGGACGTGGACCCCAACACCGCCATGAGCCAGGTCACCTCCCTGGCGATGTCGGACCTGTACTACCTCCCGCCCGGGACGATCCCGCCGATGGTGATGCCGTTCGACCCGACGGCGTCGATTCCGTTGTGCCTGCTGTCGGTATCCAGCGAAAAGTTCGACGAGACCGACCTGTACGACCTGGCGTACTTCAACCTTCGCAACCGGCTGCAGGGGATCCCCGGCGTGATCGCCCCGGCGGTCTTCGGGGGGAAGATCCGGCGGATCCTCATCTACGGCGACCCGGACCGGATGCGCGCACGAAACCTGTCGCTGATGGACCTTGCCCAGGCGGTCCAGAAGTCGAACGTCATGATCCCGCTCGGGAGCATGAAGATCGGGGATCGCGACTTCCAGTTCGAGGCGAACAGCATGGTCCCGCGGGTCTCCGATCTCAACGACATTCCCGTGCGGATCGAGAACGGCGCCCCGGTCTACATCCGCGACGTGGGGGAGGCGCGCGACGCGAACCAGATCCAGACGAACATCGTGCGGGTCGACGGGAAGCGCCAACTTTATGTTCCGATCTATCGCCAGCCGGGCGCCAACACGATCCGGGTCGTCGATGGCGTGCGCGACGCGATCCCGCAGATCCTCTCGCGGCTCCCCGACGGGGTCCGCCTGGATGTCGTCATGGACCAGTCGGTCTACGTCCGGAAGGCGATCGAGTCCCTGCTCCACGAGGGGGTGCTCGGCGCGATCCTCGCCGGCGCGATGGTCTTCCTCTTCCTGGGGACGATCCGTTCCACCGCGATCATCTGCCTGGCGATCCCCCTGTCGATCCTCGCCGCGTTCGTGGGGCTGCACTTCACGCACCAGACGGTCAACGCGATGACGCTCGGCGGGCTCGCCCTGGCGGTCGGGCGGCTCGTCGACGACGCGATCGTCGTCCTGGAGAACGTCCACCGGCATCTGCGTGCCGGGAAGGCGCCGATGGAGGCCGCGATCGAGGGGACGCGCGAGGTCGGGATGCCGGTCCTCGTGGCGACCCTCACGACGATCGCGGTGTTCGCGCCGGTCCTGTTCCTCTCGGGGTTGGGGAAGTTCCTCTTCACCCCGCTCGCCCTGGCGGTCGCCTTCTCGATGGCGGCCTCCTACGTCGTGGCGATCTTCCTCGTGCCCTCTGCGTGCTCGCGCCTCCTGCGCGGCGGCCACGGAACCTCGCGCATGGAACGCGCCGGCGATCGCCTCTCGGAGCGCCTGGCGGGCGCGTACCGCCGCGTGCTGCGACGCGCGCTCGCCCACCGCGCGGCGGTCGCGCTTCTCTGCCTGGCGGCCCTCGCCGGCTCGCTGGCGCTCTACCCGCGGATCGGCAACGAACTGTTCCCGGCGGTCGACGCGGGCCAGTTCACCGTGCGCGTGCGTGCCCCTTCCGGAACGCGCCTGGAGGTGACCGAGCGGCACCTCGCCGGCGTGGAGGCCGCGATCGCGCGCGCGATCCCCGAATCGGAGCGGACCAAGATCATCACGAACATCGGGATCCTGCTCGACTGGCCCGCCGCCTACACGCCGAACGCCGGGCCGATGGATGCGTTCGTCCTCGTCCAGCTGTCCGAGGGGCGCACACGGTCGGCCCAGGCGCATGTGGAGGCGCTCCGGGGGGTCCTCGCCGGGGAATTCCCGTCCCTGGAGTTCTCCTACGACACCGGGGGGCTCGTGACCGCGGCGCTCAACTTCGGCCTCCCCTCCCCGATCAACCTCCAGATCGAGGGGAACAAGTTGGACGTCGCGCGGGGCCTGGCCGAAAAGGTGCGTGCGATCGTGGCCCAGGTGTCCGGAACCACGGATGTCCGGATCGAACAGCGCCTCGACTACCCGCAGGTGCACCTCGACGTCGACCGCGTGAAGGCCGCGCACCTGGGGCTCACGCAGGGGGACGTCGTGCGCAACGTCGTCTCCGCCATGAACTCGTCGGTCACCTTCGCCCCCTCGTTCTGGATCGATCCCAAGAACGGGAACCACTACTTCATCGGGGCGCAGTACGCGGAAACCGACCTCGAATCGATCGACACGATCCGGGACGTCTCCCTGACGGGCCCGGGACAGCCGCGCTCGGTGCCGGTGAGCTCCGTCGCCGAGTTCTCCCAGGGGACCGCGCCGGCCCAGGTGAACCACTTCCGGATCTCCCGTGTGACCGACGTCTACGCCAACGTCTCGGGGCGCGACGTCGGATCGGTCTCGGAGGAGATCGAGGAGAGGCTTGCCCCCCTGCGAGCCGAGATCGCCGGCGACCCGGCGTACAAGGGGTACGCGATCCACATGCGCGGCGAGGTCAAGAGCATGAAGGAGTCGTTCGCGTCGCTCGGGTTCGGCCTCGGGCTTGCCGCGGTCCTCGTCTACCTGATCCTCGTGGCGCAGTTCCGGTCGTTCCTGGACCCGGTCCTTGTCATGGTGGCGGTCCCCCTGGGTCTGATCGGGGTTCTAGGGATCCTGTGGGCCACCTCCACGACGCTCAATATCCAGTCGCTCCTCGGCGTGATCTTCATGGTCGGGATCTCGGTCTCCAACAGCGTCCTGCTCGTCGATTTCGCCAACCGCCTGCGCGAAGCGGGGCGCCCCCTCGCCGAGGCGGTCCTGGAGGCGGGCGCCATCCGTCTGCGGCCGATCCTGATGACCTCGATCGCGGCGATCCTGGGGCTCCTGCCGATGGCGATCGGCCTCGGGCACGGGAGCGAGGCGAACGTCCCGCTGGCGCGGGCGGTGATCGGGGGGCTCGCCGCCTCGACGGCTCTGACCCTGTTCCTGGTGCCGGTCCTGTACACGCTCGTAAAGAGGAAGGAGCCTGTCCGTGCCTGAGAGACCGTCTCAAAACGCATGTCATCCCGAGGGGCGCGGGGTGTTCGCGGCCCGAGGGATTCGTGTGTGTCGCCCCCTTGAACAACACAGGTCCCTCGTCGTTCGTGCGAGAATCGATGGCTCCTCGGGACGACACTGTCGCGCGGGGCTCGTCATCCTCTTTGCATGCTCGGCGGTACTTTCTCCCCTGGGCGCGGACGCGCCCGTGGCGGGGGGCAGGACCGTCGAGGTCGTCCACCCGGCGCGGCAGGATGTCGTCCGGAGGATCCGCCTGCCGGGGAGCGTGGAACCGTGGGAGCAGGCGACGATCTATGCCCGGGCGACCGGGTACCTGCGCGAGATCCGGGTGGACCGGGGGGACGCCGTCCGAGCGGGGGACGTTCTGGCCGTCCTCGACATCCCCGAGATGGTCGGGGAGATGGAGAAGGCGCGGGCCGAGGCACGGGCGTCCGAGGCGGAGACGGTTCTCCAGGCGACGGTCGCGGGGAATCTGGAGGCCGCGCAGGCGCTCGACGCCGGTGCGGTCGGCCGCCAGGATCTCGACGTGGCGCGCGCCCGCGCGCAGGCGGCCGCGGCGCGACGCGATGCGGCGCTCGCCGCCGTCGCCCGGCTCGATGCGCTCGCGGCGCTCTTCGAGGTGCGCGCCCCGTTCGACGGTCGCGTCGCCGAGCGTGGCGTGTCGCCCGGCGCGCTCGTGACCGCAGGTTCCACGCCGATCGCGCGGCTCGTGCAGGCGGACCGGCTCCGGGTCGTGGTGGACCTTCCCGACACGGAGGTGCGCCACCTGCGCCTCGGCAACCCCGCGCGGGTCTCGATCGTCGCCCTGGGGACCGCCTCGGACGGTCGCGTGGGGCGCGTCGCGGCGCGGCTCGACGCTGCCACACGGACCCAGCGGATCGAGATCGACCTGGAGAACCCCGAGGGGCGGATCACGCCGGGGCTGTACGCGGACGTCACCCTGGACCTCGAGACCCGCCCGCAGTCGCTCGTCGTCCCCGCGTCCGCCGTCCTGGCGGAGAAGCGGCGCAAGTCGGTGATGGTCCTTGTCCCCGCGGGGGGCGGCTACACGGTCCGGAAGCAGGAGATCCGGACGGGGGTCGACGACGGGATCCTCGCGGAGATCCTGGAGGGGCTCTCGGGGGGCGAGATCCTCGCCGCGTACCCGGGGACCGTCTCCGACGGGGAGTCGGTCGCCGAGATCCGGGAGAAGCGGTAATGGAGTCCGGCGCGAGGCGTCCGGCGTCCGGCGCGGGTGCGCCAGCGGCATGCCTCATCGTTTGGATCCTGTCCGGTTGCGGTGGCCGCCCGCACGATGCGGAATGGCAAGACGGCCCGAGCGCACGGATGACCCGGTCGGGGCAGGATGTTGTCCGCTCCCCCCTCGCCCCCTCTCCCACCGAGCCTCTCGACGGGCGGCGCCTGCCGATCGATCTGCCGACCGCCCTGCGCGCCGCCGCGTCCGATAACCTGGAAATCGCCCGGGCGGTCGCGCGGCACCGCGAGGCGCTCGGACGCCGTAGGCGCCAGCAAGGTTTGTGGATCCCCGCCCCCGGCGCGGGCGCCTCGATTGGCGGCGTGGACGGCCAGATCCAGGGGAGTTTCGGGGACTTCCGGGATGTGGACTATGAGACCGCGACCGTGGACGGCACGCTCCGATGGGTCCTCAACCCCGGGGAGGCGCTCTTCGATACGATCGCGGCGCGGCGCGCCGCCGACGCCCAGGAGGCCGCGACGGAGGCGACTCGCCAGCAGGTCCTCGTCGCGACGGCGGGGGCGTACCACAACCTTGCCCGCGCACAGGCGGAGGCGCTCGCGCGCCGGGAACGGCTCGATCTGGCCCGCCGCAAGGTCGCTCTCGCCCGTGCGCTCGCGCGGGGTGCCCTCGCCCCGGCCTCCGACGCCGCGCGCCTGGAGGCGGAGGCGCTCCTTCGCGAGCAGGAGTCGCGCGGCGCCGAGCAGGCGTTCCGCGAGGGGTCGACCCGCCTCGCGGAACTTCTGCACCTCGACCCGTCCGTGACGCTTTACCCCCTCGACAGGGAGATCCGGGAGCGGACGCTCGTGGACCCGGTCCTGTCGCTCGCCGACCTCGTACAGATCCGCGACGAACGGAACCCCTCGATCCGAGAAGCGGGGTTGCGTGTCGCCTCCGCCGCGGCGTCGAAGAAGGCGTCCTTCTGGGCGGCCTGGAGCCCGACGGCGGCGGTGGGTCTCCTCTGGGGGGGCGTCGGCGAGACGTTCGGAGGGATCCACGACCGCACGGTGTGGAACGTTTCGTCGGGGTGGTCGCTCGGCGCCTGGAAGTTCGCCGAGGGGGGGATCGCGGACGCACGGCTCGACCTGGCGCGGATCGCGGAGGAGTCGGTCCAGGCGCGGACGCACGGCGCGCTCGTACGCGCGTGGGAGGCGTCGCGCGCCGCCGGTGAGCGCGCCCGATTGGCACGAGACGAGGTCGCCGCCGCGGAGGTGGCCCGGCGCGGTGCGGGCGCAAGGTGGGAGGCAGGACTCGTCGCCGAGGGGGACGTCCTCCCGGCGGCGGACGCCCTGGCGCTCGCGCGCCTGCACCTGGCCTCCGCGATCGCGGATTTCAACCGCGCCCAGGCGGATCTCCTGTCGCATCTGGGCGAGGTGGACGAGACGTCTCTGGCCGGGCCATCGGAGGCGCCGGGGCGATGAGGGGCGTGGGTCGGACTGGAAAGGGAGGTGCGTGATGAGCAGGGCACGGATGGGAATCGCCGCGGCGTTCCTGGCGGCGACCGCGAGTCTGGCGGGGCCCCACATATCAGCGTGCCAGGCGGGAGATATCGCGTACGAGGAGCGGTCGGTCCACGTCGATGTTCGGTGCGAGTGGCGCGCAGGAGGGACTGCCAGCACTGCGAGCCACCTCGTGCCTCTCGGTGAGGAGGTCACGCTGACCCTCGGGGGCAGCGATGAGGCGCTCCACCTGATGTATCGAATGGACGACGCGCCCGAGGGGTTCGTGCGCGTTCGGATTCGTTGCAGCAGCGCGCAGACGGGTAGGACGTGGTCCTTCTCCAGCGAGTCCTATGCTCGCTATGGTGAGCCAGCGTTGTTTTCCGTGAATGAGGACAAGGGACTGCGCCTCACCGTCACAGCAGCCGAAAGGGTTCCCACAGTCGCGCGCGACCCGGTGCCCCGTCCCGCTCCGATGCGCCCCGATGTCGCGGGGTTGTCGCCCTTCCGTTGGGGGGACAATTGGGAAGCAGCGCGCGGCGAGGCGTTACGGACCGGGCGGCCGCTACTCGTCTATATCTACGACTCCTGAGGTGTTCGGAGCCGCGTTCTCGGCGAGAACGCCCCCCGGGATGTGGAGTTCCGAGAGCTGGCGTATGGGTTCGTGCCGGTTGCGCCCGACGTCGATCATAGCAGCGACATACGGTCGATCGCACGTGAGATGAAGGCGGGTTCTGATGCACCCGTGATCCTCCTGTCCCCCGCGGGGAGCGAGTTGGCGCGGGTGAAGTTTGTCCCCTCTGGTGGCTCCGAGGATGATCCGGAGGCGTACGGACGACTTCTCGAAGAGATGCGCCGGCACGGCGTGAGGGAACGTTGAGTGGAGACGGATCGCTCGTCGGTCCCCGGAAGTGCCGGGGTCCTAGGAGAAGAGGGAGGTGCGAGATGAGGACAGGACGCATGGGGGTCGTTGCAGCATTCCTGGCGCTGGCCGCGGTTCTCTCGGGGTGCGGCACGGGTGGCGGGAATACCACGGGCGGGGCGCAAGCGACGGGATGCCCGATGTGCGCGCGCGGGAAGGCCGGCGAGGCGGTCTGGTGCCAGGGGTGCGGCGCCGGGTACGTCGGCAGCGAGAAGATCACCTGCCGGGGATGCTACGACGCGCGGACCGGTGTCCGTTCCTCCTGTCCGGACTGCAATCGGTAGGGAGACGTCCACCGCCGTGCTGGGGTCGCCTGGACGCGCGGGCCCCGGAGCGGGGGCCCGCGCGGGCGTCTGGCGATCAGAATTGGTACGCGGCGTAGAGTCCGATCCGGTTCGCGGTCCCTTCCTCGCGGTATCGGTATTCGGTGCGCCAGGAGGTCCAGTCCCCTCCGACGGAGAGGCCGCCACCGAGGTCGTAGGCGCCTCCCAGCCAGAGGGCCTGGTTGCGGGTCCGATTGGCGTCGTTGAGGTCCCTGTCCCTCGGGTTGTCGAGGCCGGCCCCCGTGAAGGTCGAGAGGCGGTCGGTCGTCTTGTGCCGGATCTCAAGCCATCCTCCCTCCGAGCGTATTTCGCGGGCGGTCGTGGCATTGACGTTCTGCCCGACGCCGCCCCGCAGGTCCGCAAGATCCTGGCCGCGCCACCCCTCCATCAGAAGGGTGGACTTCCAGGGAAGGCGGAACGTCAGGTCGAAGCCGAGCGAATCCGTGACGAAGTGGGAATCGGACAGGTTCGCGATTCGCGTCGAGGTCTCCTCCCTGCCGCGGTGGCCCCAGAGGCCGACGTCGATCCGGCGCTCCCACAGGGAGGCGATGCCGGCGCGCGCCTGAAGCATCGGTAGTCCGGAGTCGTCCCCGTCGAGATCTCCATCGGCGTCGAGGTCCTTCGCGTCGATCGCCCCGGTGCGCACCGCGGCCACCTCGGCCTGGAGGCGCACATCCCCCAGGAGCAGGGGTTGGTACGAGACGCGCAGCTGGGGTCGCCGATCCCCGAGGTTCCCGTAGTTCCATCCCGGCGCGTCGTGGTTGGTGCTCGGCAGGAGCGGTGAGATCAGGTCCGCCGTCTGGCCGGCGAGAATCTTCCAGTCGCCGCGGGAGACCCGCAGGAAGCCGTGTCGAAGGCGGACGGCCTGCCGGGATTCGGTCCCCCCGTTCTGGAAGTCGAACTCCATCTTGCCGTCGAGGGAGGCGCCGCTGATCGCGGGGATGTCCGGGCGCGATACGTTCACGCCGAACCGCGTCAGGCGCGGGTGCATGTTGAACCCGTCGTCGTTCTTGTTCACGGCAGCGCCCGTCCGGGGGTCCTCGGAGTTCGCCCAGAACGTGACCTGCCGGTTGTTTACGGCGGAATCCGTGTAGATCGCATCGAGCCGCAGCACCCCGTACACCTGGATGCGGTTCCCCTTCACCTCGAGCGCCTCCTCGGCCGCGCGGGTGGCCGACGAGGCGGCCAGCAGCACGAGAGTCCCGACTGTCATCCCGAGGAGCCATCGATCCGGGTTCGAGCGACGAGGGATCTGTGTTGGGCTCGGTGGGGCGACACCCATGGGTCCCTCGGGGCGCGGAAACCATGCGCCCCTCGGGACGACAAGCTGGGCGCCACGCATTACGGCAGATCCCGGAACGATGCGCTGCGCGTCGTCTCGCACGACTTCCCGTCCGCCTCGGCATAGGGGGAATGGAAAAAGGAGAGCGCCTCCCCCTGCTGCGGCGGGTCGAGCCGGATGTCGCGCCCGGTCGAGAGGCGCACCCGGTGCACGTCGAGGTTCCCGTAGTAGTAGCTGTGGCGCCGGGGCATCTTGTCCGCCTCCGAGATGTCCACGGGGACCCAGCCCTGCCCGTCGTGGTAGAACGCCCAGCAGTGGTACCCGGAGAGCGCCCCGTCCCTCTGGTCCATCGGGAGGGAGAGTCCCATCTCGAAGCGCGCCGGGATGTTCCGGGCGCGCGCGGCTCCGATGAACATCGCATGAAAGTCCGTGCAGTTCCCCTGGCACGCCTCGCAGGCGAAGTTGAAGTCGCCCTTCCCCCAGCCCGTGCCGGACTTGCTGTAGGTCATCGTGTTGAGGACGAAGTCGTAGAGGCGCCGCCCGGCGTCGGGGACGCTCATCCCGGCGGGGGCGACCTGCCCGGCGATCTCCTGCGCCCGCCCCTCGAGCGGGATCAGGGCGTCTGGCAGGAGGAATCGCGCTGAGGCGGGGGTCTGGTCGACCCCGGCGTGCGCCTCGCGGCGGGTGACCCGGCACTGGTACCGGAGGGTCACGCCGGTGATCGGCGGGTCGGTGACCTCGATGTAGGCGACCCGGTTCCCGTATTCGGCTTCCTTGCGCAGGGTACAGGGTTGCGCACAGTCGAGGGTGACTTCGCCGACCTCCTGGAACGGGTCCGTCTCCGGGACGGGGGCCCAGAGGCGCAGCATGCGCGTCCCGGCCGTCACGCGCGGGACGCGGGCCTCGTAGGTGAGGAGGAACGACCTCTCGCGCGAACGCACCGACCGGCCGCCTTCGCTTCCTGAAGAAACGCAGCCGGCCGTGAGGGATGCCCCCAGCAGCAGAACCGGGGCGCCGGTCGACGCAAGGGATCGGAGGATGCTACGGAAGGTCCGCTTCGGGTTCGTTGTCATGGCACGGGATTGAACCGGCGCGGGGGGCGGATCACTAATCGATGAAACCGATATATTTTGTTGTATCGATAGAATAACTAAGCAGCCGGCGTGGCCGCCCCCGACAGCGCCATCGCCGCCACGGCGGGGTTCCGCAGGGCCGCCTCGAGCGGGGCGTGGCGCAGAACGCGCAGAATGGGGAATCCTGCGTCCCCGTCGAGGCGGCACGAGACCCCCTCCGCGCGCAGGAGCTCCTGGGCGCGCGCGAGGTCGGCCCCGTCGGACGCGGACCACGCGACGGCCAGGGCCCGGCCGAGCGGCTCGCAGAGGCCGGGCTGCAGGAGGACCGCGCGGCAGGCGTCGGAGACCCCTCGCGCGAGGCGCTCGGCGCCCTGCATAGCGCGCGCCGCCGCCAGGTGCGGCGCGATTCCCTCCCACATCCTGTGTCGCGTCCCCTCGCCGGAATGCTCGCGGAGCGCGCGCCGGTGCCCGGCCTCCGCGATGGCGCCGAGCCGCGCCGGGTCGTTCAGGAGCGTCCGGATCGACGAGGCCGCCTCGTCGAGGGTGCGCGCGACGACGACCTCCGCGCCGGGGACGAAGCATTCGTCGAGGCGGTGTTTCGGATACGTCACGAGGAGCGCGCCGGAGAGCGGGATCTCGAAGTCTCGGTTGCGCAGGATCGCGCGGCTGCCGTCGAACCCCGACAGGTCGATCCCGATCCGCGCCAGGGTGTAGGCGCGGGCCACCTGGTCCGGTGCCAGCGCGCCGGTCTCGGGGTCGAACCGGATGCCTCCGCGCTCCGCTCCGAACAGGTCCTCGTGCGCGATCCACCCGGGGCCCCAGCACGTGACATGGATGCCCCGCTCGCGCAGCGCGCGCATCGCCTCCACGCGGCCGTTCATCGCATGACCGACGTAGGCGACGTCGAGGATCCTCGGGCCGGGTGCCGCGATCGGGGCGGTTTGCGCGAACGGGTGCAGGAACGACGGCTTCCCGACCGTGTCGTAGAACGTCTTGACGCGCCGGTCGTTCGTGACCATGAAGTCGTAGAGGGGGTGCAGGAACCTCGCGTACGACCAGAAGTTCATGTGGTCGGAGTCCCGGTGGCCGATCGTGAAGACCCCGGCGTGCCGCAGGAGGAGGAGCGTCGAGGGAAGGAGCTCGTACCAGACCGCGCCCACATGCGCGGCGTCCGGCCGCTCCCGGAGGCAGAAGTCCAGGAGCGCGCGGTTCGCCTCGAGCCGGCCGAGCCTCTGGACGGCGACGGGGAGGTGGAAGTGCGCCAGATGCGACGCCTCCAGCGCCCCCTCGGTCGGGAACGGCGTCCCCGCGGGGAACCGCCGGAGGATCGCGACGCCGCTTCGCGTCAGGTCGTGGTGGTGGCCGCCGACGGATAGGATGCGCGGGGGGACACTTCCGGGCGCCATATCCACAGATCGGCTCGCGCGGCGCGCGAACTTGACTCTCGCGCTACTTCACCCAGATGGCCCTGGCGCTCGTGAACTCCAGGAGCCCCGCCGCGCCCAGCTCCCGTCCCCACCCCGAATCCTTGACCCCGCCGAACGGCAGGCGGGGGTCGGATTTCACGATCCCGTTGACGAAGACGGAGCCCGCCTCCAGCCGCGCGGCGAGCGCCTCCCCGCGCTCCGGGTCGGCGGTCCAGACGGACGCGCCGAGCCCGTACCGGGTGGCGTTGGCGAGCGCCATCGCCTCCTCCTCGTCGCGCGCGACGGAGAGCACGGCCACGGGGCCGAACGTCTCCTCGTCGAAGGCGGCCATGCCGGGCCGCGTCCCGGCGAGGACCGTCGGCGGGTAGAACCAGCCGCGTCGCGCCAGGCGCTCCCCGCCCAGCAGAAGCCGCGCCCCGGCGTCGATCGAGGAGCGGACCTGCCGGTGCAGATCCTCCAGAAGGTCGAGCCGGGCGAGCGGCCCCATCCTGCAGGCACGGTCCATCGGGTCGCCGGGGACACGCGTGGCCATGGCGGCGACGAACGCCTCCTGGAACCGCTCCGCGACGGGCACCTCGACGACGATGCGCTTGGCCGCGATGCACGATTGGCCGGCGTTCTGGCACCGCGCGGCGGCGGCCGCCTCCGCGGCGGAGGCGACGTCGGCGTCCGCCAGGACAACGAACGGGTCGGAGCCTCCGAGTTCGAGCACCGTCTTCTTCAGCGCGGAGCCCGCCACGGCCGCAACGGCGGCGCCCGCGCGGGCGCTGCCGGTCAGCGTCACCGCCCGGACCGTCGGATGGCGGATCACCGCGGCGACATCTTGGATCAGGAGCAGGGAGAGCAGCCCCTCCGGGAATCCTGCCCGCCGGAACAGGTCCTCGACCTCGAGCGCGCACCCCGGGACGTTCGGGGCGGGCTTCACGAGCGCGGCGTTCCCCGCCAGGAGCGCCCCGCCAGCGAACCGCACCGCCTGCCAGAACGGGTAGTTCCACGGCAGGATCGCCAGGACGATCCCGATCGGGTCGCGGCGGACGCAGGAGCGCGAGGCGTCGGTGGCGACCGCCTCCGGCTCCAGGAGGGCGGGGCCGTGCTCCGCGAAGTGGTCGCACGCCGCGGCGCACTTCTCGATCTCCGCTTCCGCCTCCGCGATCGGCTTCCCCATCTCCTCGGTGATCGTGCGCGCGTAGCGGAACTTCGCGGAGCGCAGGAGGTGCGCCGCGCGCCGCAGTTTCTCGCCGCGCTCGGCGGGAGTCAGCCGGACCCATTCGCGCCAGGCGAAGGTGGCGGTCTCGATCCGCCGGGCGACGTCCTGCGGAGAATGGTTCGCCACCTCTCGGACCACCTGCTCGGTGGCGGGATTGACGGCGATCATCCGGACCCAGCCTACAGTTCCGAACCCCGAACCCCGAACCCCGCGTACCGCGTACCGCGTACCGCGTACCGCTATTGGACGTGCACCCGCATTCCGCATTCCGCGTTCCGCGGTCCTGTGGTTCCGCGGGTTGCGGCACGCTGCCCGCGGCCACGCGGACCGCGGGATACAGAGAACGGGGCCCGATCCGCGGAGCCCGGGGATCGGTGGCTCCAGGGTTCGGGGACCAAGGGTACACTCGTCCCATGCCGTTCCTGGACCGCTCCGGGGTCCGTCTCCACTACGTGTCGCGCGGCGAGCCCGACGGCGGGCCGGTCGTGTTTCTGCACGGGATCACGTCGGATTCGGTCCACGCGTGGGTCGAGGGGGGGGCGATCCCGTACCTGTCGGCCCGCCCCCGGCACGGCCTGCGGTTCCTTCTGTTGGACCAGCGCGGGCACGGACGCAGCGACCTTCCCGCGGGGCCGGAGGCGTACACATGGTCGATCCTCGTCGAGGACGTCCTCGCGCTCCTGGACCGGGAGAAGATCGCCTCCGCGCACCTCGTCGGGTACTCGATGGGGGCGGAGGTGGCGTTGCGGTTGGGCGTCGCATCCCCCGAGCGCGTGCGCTCCCTCTTCCTGGGGGGGTGCGGGCGCGGCGCCTACGACAAGGCGTCGCTCTCGCGCGCCCGCGCGAGGATCGCCTCGCGCGCGGAGCGGTTCCGGGATCCGGACCCGGGCATGATTGCGCGCCGCCTGCGATCGGAGGCGGGGGTCGCCAAGCTCCTGGCCGATCCCGCCTGGGGGGCGCGCGCCCGCGCCCTGGCGCGTGCCTGGCAGGGCGCGGCGCTGGGGCTCGCGCAGGCGCACACGCTGATCGGCGCCGACGCGCTCGGCGGGTTGCACGTGCCCTGCCGCATCGCCGTCGGCTCCGACGATCCGCTCTACGGCCCGAAGGCGGGGCGAGCCTCCGGCGCGGCGCTCGCCCGCGCGATTCCCGGCGCCACGTACCTCGAGATCCCCGGTGCCGAGCACGGCGACGCCTTCCGCCGGGCCGCCTTCCACGAGGCGGTGGCGGGGTTCCTCCCTGCAGGCCGTTCCGTCGGGCGCTGATCGGTCCGCCGCCCGTGGCGTGCGCAAGCCGCGCGATCCGGTGTGGTAGGGTGTCCACGGCATGGCCAAGGCCTGGCTGATCACCCCCACCGCGCGGATGCACAGCGAGTATGCGCCGCTCGGGATGGCGTTCCTGGCGTCGTTCCTGCACGGGCGGGGGCATGAGGTCGTCTGGGATCTCGTTGGGCCGGACGCGGTCGACGGCGGGGGGATCGCACGACGGGCGCGCGCCCTGGCGCCGGACGCCGTCTTCGTCTCTTCGGCGCCGCGGTTCTACTGCACCTGTCCGGTTCCGACCGTAGAGGCGGCTCTCGCGGTCGGGCGCGGCGTGCGAGAGGGGGCGCCCCGCGCGCGTCTCGTGGCGATCGGGCCGATCGCGTCGGTGCGGCCGGACGTGTTCCTGGAGGGGAAGGACGGGCGCTTCGACGTGGTCTGCCGCGGCGAGCCGGAACCCTCCGCGGAGGGGGTCCTGCTGGCTCCGTCCGTGGAGGGTTGCGGATCGGTCCCCGGTGCGTCCATTGCGGGTCGGACGGGCGGCGAGGCGCCGTACGCCGACCTCGCCTCGCTCCCTCCGCCCGCGCGCGACCTCCTGCCGATGGAATCGTTCGTCTTCGAATCCCACTTCGCGCGGCGCACGACCGCCATCCAGGCGTCGCGCGGGTGCCCGTTCGCGTGCACGTTCTGCTTCATCAACCGCGACGACGCCTACGCGAACCTCAACGCGGGGAAGAAGTTCCGCACGCGCTCGCCGGAGCAGATCGTCGCGGAGGTGTCGGGCCTGAAGGCGCGCTACGGGATCGACGGCCTGTTCTTCGAGGACTCCGAGTTTGTCGTCCACCGCAAGCACGCCGAGGGGGTCGCCGAGGCGCTCGCGCGCTCGCACCCGGACGTCCGTTGGTCCGCGCACATCCGCGCGACGAGCGTGGACCGCGAGATGCTCTCCCTCCTCCACCGCGCCGGGTGCCGGGAGATCTTCTTCGGTGTCGAGAGCGGAAACGCCGCGCTCCTGGAGTCCACGCGCAAGGGGGTGACCCTGGAGTCGATTACGGAGGCGTTCCGACTGACGCGCGAGGCGGAGATCCGCTCCACCGCGTCGTTCGTCCTGGGGCTCCCCGGGGAGACCCCCGCGACGGTCGAGGAGACGATCCGGTTCGCGCGGCGCCTAAAGCCGGACCATGCCTCCTTCCATATCTTCGCCCCGTACGAGGGGACGCGCCTGCACGGCGAGGCGGTCGCCGCGGGGCGGATCGAGC
>JACQRN010000109.1 GCA_016206515.1 Planctomycetota bacterium
AGGCCGTCGTCAAGGTCGTGATGGTCGTATGCGAGCGCGTCGGAGACGTCCGCGATCTGCGCCTCGAGGGTCGGAAACCCGCCCAGGTCGATGCCGGCCCCGTGCGGCTCGGCGGCGTCGGCACTTTCCGGGAAGGCGGCCTCCCGCGCGCTGGAGCGGGAGTGCTTGGCGATCGCCTCGCGCACCTCGTAGGAGAGGTTGAGCCCGGGATATGCGCCGTAGCGGCGCTCGAGGTAATCGACGATCCGCAGCGACTGGCGGTTGTGCTCGAACCGCCGGGGCGGCTCGTCGGGCCGGACCGCGCGCAGGAGGGCGTCGAGCGCGTCCTGCCCCGCGTGGCCGAACGGCGTGTGCCCCAGGTCGTGGGCGAGCGTGATCGCCTCGGTCAGGTCCTCGTTCGCCCCCAGGGCGCGCGCGATCGTACGCGCGATCTGGGCCGCCTCCATCGTGTGCGTCAGGCGGGTGCGGTAGTAGTCCCCCTCGTGGTTGACGAACACCTGCGTTTTGTACTGCAGCCGCCGGAACGCCGTGCAGTGGATGACCCGGTCGCGGTCCCTCTGGAAGGCGGTCCGGTACGGGTGCTCCGGCTCCGGGTGCCGGCGTCCGCGGCTCTCGGCGGCACGGCAGGCATACGGCGAGAGCGTCGCGAGTTCGCGCTCTTCGAGATCCTTCCGCTCGATCACACGGGGATTGTAACGCGGGACGCGGTAGGGACCGAACCGCCCCGCGCGGGGGGGCGTTCCAGTGGATATGCTTTCGCGCGTGAGGCGATTTCCTGTCGCCGCGGCGATTCTCGTCCTGGCGGGGGCGTTCCGTGCGCCCGCACAGGAGGCGCCGGAAAGCGCCGCTGGGGTCTCGCTCTGGATCGAGCGGCTCGGCTCCCCCTCTTTCGACGAACGAGAGGAGGCCGAGCGGCGACTGACGGATCTCGGGGACGCGGCGGTCGGGGCGCTGAGGCGCGCCGCCCAGGGGGACGACCCGGAGACCCAGTGGCGCTCGCTGCGGATCCTGCGGGCGATCCGCTGGCGGATCCCGGAGGGGATCCCGGGCGACCTGCGGAGGAACCTCGAGAACTACGATCGCCTGGAGAGCGCCGGACGCCTGGCCGCGATGGAGGGGCTCCTGGAGCACGCGGGGGAGAAGGGGATCCCGATCTGGGAGACGGTCCTCGCGACGGAGTCCGAACCGTCGCTCCTGGAGGCCGCGTGGGACTTCCTGCAGAGGTTCGCCTCGCCGGAAACCCTCTCGCGCGCCGAGGTGGCGCTGGCGGAGCGGCAGGAGCCCTCCGCCCGGCGCGTGCGCGCCTGGATCCTGTCCCAGACCGGGCGCACGGCCGAGGCGCACCGGCTCTTCATGGAACTGTGGCGCGAGAACCCCACGGACCTCGAGTTCGCCGACCAGCTGCTCCAGGTCCTGCAGGGGTTCCAGGACTGGGCGGGGATGTGCGACATCCTGGGGCCGCACGTGAACTGGGAGGACGATTCGCACGTGTCGACCTGGGCACGCACGCTTGAGCGCGCCGGACGGACCGACGAGGCTCTGGAGGCGGCGAAACGCGCGCAGGAGACGCGGCCCGCTTCACCGCAACTGCGCTGGCTGTGCGGTTCCCTCCTGCTCGATGCCGGACGTCACGCCGAGGGGCTGGACCTCCTCCTCCCGATGGCCCGCGACATGGACCGGGAATTCCTCTGGCAGAGGATCGCCGTCGCCGCGCGCGCGGCTCCGGGGGAAGCGATTCCGGACGTCCGCGCGGCCAACCGCGAGTCGCTCGCCGCGCTCCGGACTTCCCTGCGAGGGGATCCGGGACCGGCGGACCGCCCCGCGGCGCTGCGCGAGGCAAGGGTACGCGCCTACCTCGAGGCGACGTTCTCCCGCGAGGCGATCGAAACGGACGCGGAGATCGAGGCGCTGCGCGAGGCGGTCGCCACGGAGGGGGCCGGGGCGGGGGACTTCCTGCGGCTCGGAAGGCGCCTCCTCGACCTGGAGCGTTTCGAGGAGACCGCGAAGACGATGGAGCGCGCCCGCGAGGCGGGCCACGACACCCCGGAGATCCGGGCGCTCCAGGTCGCCGCCGAGGCGCTCCCCGGCGCGCTTTCCGGGCGCCTGGACGCCCTCGATCCGATGCTCCAGCAGATGGGTGGGGAGCCCCCGCAGACCGCCTCCCACATGGGGAGGCTGCTTCTGGTCTGCGGGTGGACCGAGGGGGCCCAAAGGTGCTTTGCGTGGGGCCTGCGTCACCCGTCGCTCGACGCCGCCTCGCGCGTGTCGCTCCTGATGCAGCAAGCCCAGATCGCCTCGCTGCAGGGGGATCACGCGCAGGAGGCGCGGCGCCTGGACGAGGCCGAGGGGGTCGCCCGGGGGTCCCTGCAGGTCGACGGCGCGACCTGTCGCGCCCTGCGGCGGGGAGGGGCGGCCGCCCGCAGCCACCTCCTCGAGGCCGCCGGGGACGCCGAGGGGGCGTGGAAGTCGCTCGAGCCGTACTGGAAGGCGGAACGCAGCGACGAGGCGGCGATCCGCATGGCACAGATCGCGCGTGACGCGCTCGCGCGCGAGGCGCTCGCGCGAGGCGCGCTCTGGACCGAACGGCTCGAATCGCTCCTGGACGAGGCGGCAGAGATGGAGCGGGAGCAAGCCGCCCTGTTCCCGCGCTCGGGACGGGTCCGGAACAACCTCGCCTGGATCTATGCGTGCGCCGGGGTCCGCGTGGCGGAGGCGGAGGCGCTCGCGCGCGAGGCGCTCGCCTTCGAGCCGGACCAGGCCGCGTACCTCGACACCCTCGCCGAGGCGTTGCACCGCCAGGGGCGCGACGCGGAGGCGATCGCCCTCGAGCAGAGGGCGCTGTACCTCGGCCGTCCCGACACCGTCTCGAACCCGTCCGACTTCATCAGCACCTCGCCCGCGTTCTTCCGGCGGCAGATCGTCCGGTTCCGCGTAGGCGAGCCCAAGGACCCGGTCGAGTAGCGCGCGGCGTGGACCCGATCGGGACAACCGGCGAGCGCCTGGGGGAGCTCGGAGCGGCGCTCCGGCGCGAGGAATACCTCCTGGCGAGCGGGCAGAAGGGGGACCCGGAGCGCGCGGCGGTCCTGGAGCGGTTCGCGGACCTGGCGGATCCCTCCTGCCTCGACCGGATCCGGCGCTCGCGCGACGGCGCGACGGGACCGGACGCGGGGCGCCTCTCGCGCCTCGAACGCGGGGTCCTGCGCGCGGCGGTGTCGTTCGACCTGCGCGCTATCGAAACCAGGATCGACACGTTCCACCTGCGCCGGCGCATCGAGTGGAACGGCGAACCCCTGACGCTGCCGCAGGCGCGCGCACGGCTCGGGACGATTGCGGATTCCCGCGTGCGCCTCTCTTTCCACCGCCGCCTCGCCGCCGTCGAGCAGGAGGTGAT
>JACQRN010000110.1 GCA_016206515.1 Planctomycetota bacterium
CCCGGCGACGCGACTCGGCGTCCTCCTCGACAGCGCGCAGGGCGAGCAGGACCTCCGCCTCCTCCCGGGGGGTTCCCTCGCGGACGACCGGCGGGGGGGGCGGCTCGACGACCTTCGCGCCGCGCAACGCCGCGAGCGAGCCCTGGAGGCGCTCGCGCGTCAGCTCCCCGCGGCGCCACTGGACGACCGCAGCGGTGGCGAGCGCCAGAAGCAGCAGCAGGGGGAGCGCCATCAGGGCCGTCTTCACCGATCCGGCGCGCGCGGTCATCGCTCGCCCCCCGCGCGAAGGATCGCGATTTCGTCGAGCCCCTCCTGGAGGAGACGCAGGTGGTCCTTGTGGTGGGCGCGATGCTGCCGCTCCCGCACCCCCTCCATCACCCGCAGGTCGCGCCGGGAGCGCATCCAGAGCGCCTGCTCGCGCTCCGCGATCCGCGCGCGCTCCTCGCGCTGGCGCAGCCGATCGGTGCGGAGCGCGTCGAGCGACTGGCGGTAGGCGTGGCCCTGCGACCAGAAGCGCAGGTCGGAGCGCCCCTCGCGCAGGTCCGCGCGCTCGGAGCGGAACGACTCCTCGATCCACCGCTCCGCCTCCCGCAGAGACTCCACCTTCTCCTGGTAGGAGCGCAGCGCCTGCGCCCAGCGGAAGCGCGCCAGTTCCTCGCGGTACGCGCGCAGACGCAGGATCGGATCGAGACGGAAATGGAAGCGCTTCACGACGCCACCTCCGCCAGGCGTCTGTGGGTCTCCTCCATCGGGGCCGACTCGAAACGGTCCTGCCGCAGGAACGCCTCGATCGCCTCCATCTTTCCGACCGCCGCGTCGAGGCGCGGGTCCGCCCCGCGCACATACGCGCCGGCGCGGATGAGGTCCTCGTTCTGCCGGTAGATCGCCATATGCCGGCGCACGATGTCCGCGTGGCGACGCTGCTCCGGGGTCGTGACCTCCAGCATCAGACGGCTGACGCTCGAGAGGGGATCGACCGCCGGGAACTGCGAGCGCTGGGCGAGATCCCGCGACAGCCAGATATGCCCGTCGAGGAAGGAGCGGGCAGCGTCGGCGATCGGCTCGTCCATGTCGTCCGCCTCCACGAGCACCGTATAAAGCGCCGTGATCGAGCCGCGCGCGCCCGAGCCCGCCCGCTCGAAGAGCGTCGCGAGAGTCCGGTAGACGGACGGGGGATATCCTCTCGTCGAGGGGGGCTCCCCAGCCGACAGGCCGATCTCCCTCTGCGCGTGGGCGATGCGGGTGGCGGAATCCATCATCAGCAGGACGTCCTGCCCCGCCTCGCGGAACGACTCGGCGATCGCGGTTGCCGCGAGCGCCGCGCGGATCCGGCAGGGGGCCGGCTCGTCGGAGGTCGAGACGACGACCACGGCGCGAGCGAGCCCCTCGCCTCCCAGGTCCCGCTCCAGGAACTCCCGCACCTCGCGGCCGCGCTCGCCGACCAGACCGACGACCGCGAGCGCCCCCTGGTGGAAACGCGCCATCATGCCGAGAAGCACGCTCTTCCCCACCCCGCTCCCGGAGAAGATCCCGAGGCGCGAGCCCCGGCCGCACGTCAGCAGGGCGTCGATCGAACGGATCCCGAGGGGGAACGGCTCCACGATCCGCTCGCGATCCATCGCGGAGGGGGCGCTCCGCACGAGCGGAACCCACGCCTCGGCGCGCACCGGGCCCCGCCCGTCGATCGGCCGCCCCGCGCCGTCGAGGACACGACCGAGCAGTCCGGGGCCGACCGGCACGTACTGCCGTGTGGCGCGCGCGCGAACGCGGGAGAGCGCGCAGAGCCCCTCCGCGTCGGAGAGCGGCAGGAGCACCGTGCGGCCGTCCCGGAACCCGACGACCTGCGCCTCGACCCATCCGTCCGCGACGGCGATCTCGGCGAGCCCCCCCACGGGCAGGCGCAGCCCCGTCGCCTCCACGGAGAGCCCGATCACCTGGTGCACGACCCCCTCCTGGTGGTGGGGTTCGAACGCCTCGACGCGCTCCAGGTACCTCTCCAGCGCGGCAACGGTCACGACACGCCCCCCAGGAGGTGCCGCTCGATCGCCGTCAGCTGCGTGGAGATCTGCGCGTCGTACGCGCCTTCCGGGGACTCGACAACGCAGCCGTACGGCTCCACCGAGGGGTCGGCCACCGCACAGAGCCCCGCGATCCCGGCGATCGCCTTGGCCAGCCGCGGGAGGTCCCGGCCCCAGTCGCGCAGGGTATCCGGGTGCAGGCGAATGCGCAGCGCCGGGGCGCTGAGCGCCCCGGCGGCCGCCTCGCGCACCGCGCGTTCGAGCGCCTGGCGGTCGGCGGAGGCCTCGCGCCCCAGGATCTTGCGGGCGATGGCGAGCGACAGCCGGACGAGAAACGCCTCCGCCTCGGGCGCCAGGAGCTCGGCTGCCTCGCGGGCCGAGCGGACGATCGCCGCAAGCGCCTCCGCCGTCTTGTCGATCCGCTCGGCGAGCGCCTGGGAGAGCGCCTCGCGCGCCGCCTCCTCCCCCGAGGCGAGCCCCTCCTTGCGCCCCTCCTCGCGCCCCTCGGCACGCGCGGCCTCCCGCAGGGCGTCGGCCTCCTTCGCCGCCGCCTCGCGCGAGGCGTGCGCCTGGGCGAGGATCGCCGCGGCCTCCGTGCCGGCGCGCGCGACGATCTCGCGCGCCTGGGCGCGCGCGTCCCCGAGCCGGAACGGCTCGAGGCGGAATCCCGTGGAGAGCGCGGGGATCACGCGGCTCATACGATGATCTCTTCCTCTCCGCCGCGGCCCTGGATGATCAGCTCCCCCTGGTCCTCGAGGCGACGCACGACGTCGACGATCCTCTGCTGCGCGGCCTCGACATCGCTGACGCGCACGGGCCCCATGTACTCCATCTCCTCCTTGATCTGGGCCCCGGCGCGCTCCGACATGTTGCGGGAGATCTTCTCCTTGAGCTCCGGCGTCGCGTTCTTGAGCGCCAGCGCCAGGTCCTTGTTGTCGACCTCCTTGAGCACCTGCTGCACCCCGCGGTCGTTGACCAGGAGAATGTCCTCGAAGACGAACATCAGGCGGCGGATCTGCTCGACGAGGTCCGGGTCCTCCTCCTCGAGCACCTCCAGGATCCCCTTCTCGGTGGCGCGGTCGGCGACGTTGAGCATCTCGGCGACGCGCTCGACGCCGCCGGCCTCCTGGAACTCCGCGGTCACGAACGCCGAGAGGCGCTTCTCGAGGGTGCGCTCCACCTCCTTGACCACCTCCGGGTTCGTCTGCTCCATCTTGGCGATCCGCTTGACGACCTCGATCTGCTTCTTGGCCGGCAGCCCCCCGAGCACCGAGGCGGCCTGCGTCGGGGTCAGGTGCGCCAGGATCAGGGAGATCGTCTGCGGGTGCTCCTCCTGGATGAAGGTCAGGAGGTTCTCCGACTCCGCCTTCTGCAGGAACGAGAACGGCGTCTCCTGGACCGCCGCGAGGACCGACTCCAGGATCCGCGCCGCCTTGTCGGACGGGAGCGACTGTTCCAGCAGACGCCGCGCGTACTCGATCCCGCCCGCCTCGACGTACTGGCGCGCGCGGTCGAGCACATAGAACTCCTCGAGGACCGCCGTGCGATCCTCCTGCGTGACCTCCTTCAGCTTGGCGACCTCCTTGGTGATCGCCTCGATCTGCTCGAGGTCGAGTTTCTCGAGGATGCGCGAGGCGCGCTCCTGCTTGAGCGTCACCATCAGGATCGCCGCCTTGCGCAGGCCCGGGATCTTCCGGGCCCGTTCGATGAGGGCGGCCGACTCCGGATTCGCGCCCGCCAGGGCGGGAGCGGCCCCTTCCTTCGAAGCGCCCGGAGTTCTCGACGGTTCCGGCATCCGTCCCCCCTACGCCCCCGACAGCCAGCGCTTCACGAGACCGGCCGCCAGGGCCGGGTCGCGATCGACCACCTGCTGCACGCGCGCCTCGCGATCGTCCACGGGACGCTCCTCCCCCTTCTCGACGATCGCCCCCCCCGGAGGGGCCAGTGCCGCCTCGGAAGCCAGCGGCGCGAAGGCGTGCCGCGCGAGCGACCCGAGGACGCCGAGCGCCACCAGGGCCAGGCAGGTGAGCGCCACCGTTCCGAAATTCTCCACCAGAAGGGTGCCGGCCTGCGATACGAACCCCTCGGGAAGCGGGGGCGGCTCGGGCTGGTACGCCGACAGGTGGATCTTGGCGTCCACGATCCCCGTGGCCCGGCCGATCTTCCCCTGATACTCCGCGAAGAGGGGGGACGGATCCTCGTAGGTCAGGACGCCGTCCGCCCCCTTCTTGCGCAGCCACGGCACGGTGACCGAGATCGAGGAATCGACCACGGCGATCCGGACCTCCCTCTCCTGGATCTTCACGGTGCGGATCATCTGATACCCGGTGACCTCCGATTCCGTGGTGGCGATGGAGGTGTTCATCCCCGGGGCGGAAGCCGCCAGGTTCGTGGCGAGGTTCCCGCTCACCCCCGTCGGCGGCGGCGCGGCGGCGGTGCTCGTCTCCGTATGCTCGCTGGTGTGCTGGAGCGGCAGGGCGACATCGGAGGCCGGCTCCCCCGCAGGTGCCCCGACCTCCTCGCGCGCGAGATCGACCGGCCTCAACTGCAGATCCGCCACGACGTAGACCGGGTCCTCGATGTACCCGAACGCCTCCCGGACCTTCGCGGCGACCTCGCGTTCCCACTCGCGCTCGATGGCGAGCTGGTTCGCCGCCCCGCCGAAGGGCCC
>JACQRN010000111.1 GCA_016206515.1 Planctomycetota bacterium
AGATGAACCGCTACATGACGACCTACGGGATCCCCCTGGAGGAGATCGCCAAGGTTTCCGTGAAGAACAAGCGGAACGCCCTCGACCACCCCTGCGCGCAGCTGGGCCAGGATCTGACCGTCGCGGACGTGATGGCCTCCGAGATCATGGCGTGGCCGGTCCACCGCCTGATGGTCTCCCCCACATCGGACGGCGCGGCGGCGGTGATCCTCGCGGCCGAGGGGGTTGCCGAGAAGATGACCGACACCCCCGTCTGGATCGAAGGGGTCGGCTGGAACCTCGACACCTCCTACTGGACGAACCGGGATCTGGCGTACCCGCAGTACGTCGAGAACGCCGCGCGGATGGCGTACGACATGGCCGGGATCCGCGAGCCACGCAAGGAGATCCATATCGCCGAGCCGTACGACCCGTTCGCCTACAAGGAACTGCACCACATGGAGGGGTTGATGCTCGCCCCCAAGGGAGGCGCCCCCCGCATGGTCGCCGACGGGGTGTGCAACCGAGACGGGGACCTCCCCACCTGCCCGAGCGGGGGACTCCTGGGCGTGGGGAACCCGATCGCCGCCGCCGGCATGATGAAGATCTGCGAGCTGTTCTGGCAGCTGCGGGGCGAGGCGGGCGACCGGCAGGTCCCCGGGACCCCCGAGACCGGCGTCGCGCAGGCGTGGGGGGACCTCATGCAGGTCGGCACCGTGGTCGTCGTCTCGAACCGCCAGAAGCCGCGCAAGAAGGTGGTCGGGGCGGGGCGCGCAAAGAAGAGAGGCAAGCGATGAACCGTTACGATTTCAGAGGGACCACGGTCTCGGAGCGGGACGTCTCGCTCGGGAAGATCCTGTCGGTCCCTGGCGAGACGGGCGCGAAGTACGCCTGGGACACCGGCGCGGCGATCGGCCGCTATCTGGAGGGACTGAAGGCCGGGAAGATTCTGGGGATCCGCTGCCGCGACTGCGACCGGACGGTCGTCCCCCCGCGAGCCTTCTGCGAGAAGTGCTTCGGCGAGGCGGTCGAGACCGTGCAACTCCCGGACACCGGCACGGTCAACACCTTCTCGCTCTGCTACGTCACCTGGGACGTACAGCGCCTCCAGCACCCGATGATCCCGGCGGTGGTCGACATCGACGGGACGAACCCCCGCGCGGGGATCCTGCACCTGCTGGACCGCGTCCACCCCGATGAGGTCCGCATCGGCATGCGCGTCCAGGCGGTCTGGAAGGCGCCCGACCAGAGAGAAGGGGCGATCACGGACATCATGTATTTCCGTCCCCTACCGACATGAATACGACCTCCACCGTCCACGGCGAGATCCCCGTCACCAACCTCTACACGGCCGGGATCGCCCTCGAGCAGTTCCTGCGCACGATCCAGCGCGACGGGAAACTCACCGCGACGAAGTGCGAATCGTGCCGTGTGCGGTACGTCCCGGCGCGGCTGTTCTGCGAACGATGCCTCGCGCGCCTGAAAACCTGGGAGGACGTCCCCGCGCAGGGGACCGTGCACACCTTCACCGTGTCGCACCTCGACCTCGACGGGAAGCGCCTCGATCGCCCGGCAGTCGTGGGACTCGTCTCCTTCGCCGGATTCACGGGCGGGATCGTCCACCGGATCCTCGGCGACCCGTCGCAGATCCAGATCGGCATGAAGGTCGAAGCGGTATTCGCCCCCGCCGGCTCACGCGCGGGGTCGATCCTGGATATCGAGGGGTTCCGGCCCACCCGGTAGCGCGGGGTTCATCCCCGCCCCGACTACGCCGGCTGGGAGGACAGGCCACCCTCGGCCGCCCGTTCGTAGCTGACGAGCCTGCGGATCCAGGCGTTGTACCGGCCCCTACAATGCGCGGGTGCTCGACGCCTGGGGCGAGCCGGGACATCCGGTTCTCGTGGCCGTGCTGCTCTATGACGTGCTCGCGTTCGCGGGGGCCGTGTTCGGGATCGTGCGGGATGCGCGGTCCGGGTTCCGCGCTTCGCGATGGCTCGCCCTGGCGCTCTGTGCGGCGGCGGGCGCCCTCTTCCTGACGGTCGCCTTCCGCTCCCTCTTCGTCGCGGCGCGCCTCGCCACCGACGTCCTGTTCCTCGTCCTCCCGCCCCTCCTGGCGGCCGAGGCATTCCTGGCCGTTTGGAGGAAGCGCCGGACGAGCGCGGCGCTTGCGGCGGGGGGTGCGCTCCTCCTGGCGTCCACCTACGCGTACGCCTTTCATGTCGAGCCGCACCGCCTGGAGATCACGCACCACGAGATCCGCTCGCCGAAGATCACGCGACCGGTCCGCGTCGCGATCCTGGCGGACATCCAGACCGATCACATCGACGACTTCGAGGCGCGCGCGATCCGCGCAGCGCTGGAGGAGCGACCTGACCTCGTCCTCTTTCCCGGGGACTACCTGCAAGTATGGGACGCTGGCGTGCACACACGGGAATCGGATCGTCTGCGCAACCTCCTGCGCCCCGCCACGCTGACTCCTTCCCTGGGAGCTTTTGCGATCGAGGGAGACTGCGAGGCGCGCGGATGGGAGCGCCTCTTCGACGGCACCGCAGTCCGCGCGCTCTCGGACGAATCCGTCGATCTCCCGGATGCCGGGATCCACCTCGTCGGGATCTCCCTGGCGGAATCCCGCACCGGGACGGGACGGCTCCCCGCCCTACTGGCCGCAGCGCCGCCGGGGCGTTTTGTCCTCGTCTTCGGGCACGCCCCGGAGTTCGCGCTGGAACGGCATGCACGAACGTCAGCCGATCTCTGCATCGCGGGGCACACCCACGGCGGACAGGTCGTCCTGCCGTTCTTCGGCCCCCCCGTCACGATGACGAGGATCCCCCGCCACATCGCCGCCGGGGGACTGCACCCCGCCGGAAACGGCTGGGTCTACGTCTCGCGCGGGATCGGCATGGAGCGCGGTGTCGCGCCGCGCCTGCGTTTCCTGTGCCGTCCGGAGGTGGGGATCATCGACCTCCTGCCGTCGTCCTGACCCCTCCTTCCGGTAGCCCGGGGTTCATCCCCGGGCGGGCATCAAGCCCGCCCTACCGCAGAGAGGCCCCGTCACCTGTTATCCTGCAGCCGTGACCAACCTCGACCTCACCGACGAACAGCGTATGATCCGCGACACCGTGCGCGACCTGGCGCGCGGGGAGTTCGCCAAGCGAGCCATCGAGATCGACCGCACGGAGGAGTTCCCGCGGGAGAACTTCGAGCGCCTCAAGGAGCTCGGCCTGATGGGGGTCATGGTCCCCGAGTCGCACGGCGGGGCGGGTGCGGACACCCTGTCGTGGGTCCTGACGCTCGAGGAGATCGCCTACGCCTGCCCCTCGACCGCCCTGGGGCTCGCCGCGCACCACTCGCTCTGCACGCTCCCGATCTGGAACTTCGGCACCGAGGAGCAGAGGCGCCGGTTCGTGCCGCCCCTGGCGCGCGGGGAGGTGATGGGGTCGTATGGCCTGACGGAGCCGGGAGCGGGATCCGACTCGGGCGGCACGCGCACGACCGCGCTCGTGGACGGGGACCACTTCCGAGTGAGCGGCGCGAAGACGTTCATCACGAACGGCTCGCACGCCTCCACCTTCGTCCTGGCGGTCAAGACCGACCCGGCCCAGACCGGCTCCCGGGGGATCAGCGCGCTGATCGTCGAGCGCTCCACGCCGGGGTTCACCATCGGCAAAAAAGAGTCGAAGCTCGGCATGCGCGGCTCGGACACGGTCCAGCTCTCGCTCGACGGATGCAGGGTGCCGCGCGCGAACCTCCTGGGGGAGCTGCACGACGGCTTCAAGATCTTCATGAACACCCTCGACGGCGGCCGGATCGGGATCGCGGCGCTCGCGCTGGGGATCGCGCAGGCGGCGTTCGAGCGCGCGTGCGCCTACTCGAAAGAGCGCCACGCCTTCGGCAAGCCGATCGCGGCGTTCCAGGGGGTCGCCAACCTGATCGCGGACATGGCGGTCGACCTCGACGCATCGAGGCACCTCGTCTACCACTCCGCCCGACTGAAGGATGCCGCTCAACCGTACACGCGCGAGGCGGCCGTGGCGAAGCTGTTCGCCTCCGAGGCCGCGATGCGCGTCACCCACGACGCGATCCAGGTCCTCGGCGGGTACGGCTACATGCAGGAGTACGAGGTCGAGCGGATGTGCCGCGACGCGAAACTCTGCACCATCGGCGAGGGGACCTCGGAAATCCAGCGGATCGTCATCGCCCGGCAGGTGCTCGGGAAGGTCGCGGGGGTCGAGCGTTCATCCGCCTGACCCGGCAGACCCCGGGCTTGTCCGACAAAACGCCCGGTGTGGTAGCGCGGGCTTTATGCCCGCCGGGGCGGGGATGAACCCCGCCCTACCTCATCTACCTCGCCGCGTCCGACCAACGAACCAGAACCGCCTCGATCTCGTCCTCGGTGAGCGCGGGCCAGTCGACCGGTTCCTTACGGATCGCGCCGAGCGCACGGAGCGCCAGGAGCCGCTCGACCGGCAGCCTCTCGGCGCGCGCGCGCGCGATCAGCGCGCTCACCGCGAGCGGGTCGCCGATCGCCTCCGCGGCCTCGTACGCCGCCTGCCGGACGAACCCGTACTCGTCCTCGAACCGGGCGACCACCTCCGGGAGCAGCGCGGCGCCCGAGGGGAGCGCCGGGACGTCGCGCAACGCGTGCGAGCGCACGCGCGGGTTGTCCGACCCCAGGCGGTCGAGGATCCACCGCGCGCGCGGGGAATCGCGCGGATCCTCCGGGGGCGGAGAGACCACGGGGATCGCCGGCGGCGGATCTTCCGGACCCGGCCGTGGCACATCGACCGTCCGGACCGGAAGGTGCCTCGCCAGCGCGCCGAGTTCCTCGTTCAGGGCGCGCTGGGCCTCGATGACGGCGGCGAGTTGCTCCAGCGACCCGGCCGCCGACGCTCCCTGCACCGCCTCCATCTGCGCCAGACGTGTCTGGAGGGCAGAGGACAGGTCGGCGACCGCGACGAGCGCCTCCTCGATCTCGACGAGCCGCCCCTCGATCCGGGCCGTCCGCCCGTCCGTGCCCGCCGCAGACGACGCCGGGGCGCCCCCGCGCGCCCACAGGGCGGCCTGGCCGCCCGC
>JACQRN010000112.1 GCA_016206515.1 Planctomycetota bacterium
CGAGCGAGCGCGCCACCTCCTCGACGGACAGTCCCTCCGAGTAATGAAGAAGGATCGCGTCCCTCTGGCGCGCGCGGAGATGCTCCAGGGCCTCACGCAGCCGTCCGCTCTCGTCCGACACCGAGGCGTCGGCAAACGGCGAGCGGGCGTCGGCGGGTTCCTCGGCGCTCGTCGAGGGGAGAGCGACCCAGCGCCGCACGCACAGCCACCGCCGGCGGTTGCGCGCGAGGTTTCCGGCGATCCGAAGCAGCCACGCCGAGAGGGGCCGTGACGGGTCGTACCGCCCCGCGTGGCGGCACAGCTTCACCCAGGTCTCCTGGAGCACATCCTGCGCCTCCCCCGCGTCGCGCACGATCCGGTAGGCGACGCCGTAGAGCCGGTCGGCGTACCGATCATGGAGCGAGCGCAACGCCTCCCCGTCCCCGGGCGGACCCGCGGCGACCCGGCGCGCCAAATCGGCGTCCGATTCCTCGACCGGCACCCTCTCGCTGACCGCCTGCATCCGCACGGGTTCGTCCGTCCCCACTACCCGTGACGATACCGGACGGTTTCACACCACCGCATACTTTCGCCCGTTCGCGCGGGGGTGTTTGCCCCGTCACCGCCCGCGCAGGCGCAGGAGCTGCCCGCGGAACTCCTCCGGCTCGACGAACCCCGTGAGGCGTCCGAGCACGTGGCCATCGCCGTCGAGCGCGATCGCCACGGGGATCGCCACGACCCCGAACGCCCGCGGCACCTCGCGCGGCACCTCCGAGATGTCCACCTTGCGGAAGATCCATCCGGCCATCTCCGCCTTCACCCGTCCGTTCGGATACGTCACGGCATCCATTTGGGAGCAGGCGGGTCACCCGGGGCCCGTGAAATCCAGGAGCACCGGCTTCCCCGTACGCCGCGCCTCGGCGAATACCGCCTGCAGATCGGCGCCGAGCGCGATCGGATCGACCCGTTCCGCGACCTCTGCCGGACGCCCGGACGGCCGCTCGACGACCTGCGGGGTGTAGCCGAGGCCGCGGATCGCCCCGAGGATGCCGCCCGTATCGAGCTTCGCCGGGTCGTAGGCCAGGTCGAAGCGGTCGTCCGTCAGGTCCGTCCGAACGTCCAGCATTCCCGACAACCCTTCCAGGGCTGTCTGCACGGCGTTCGGTCAGGCCATTCAGGTGATCCCCTGCGCCTTCACCATGCCGTCCACGCGGACGGACAGGGACGCCGCTTCCGGCGTTCCCTGTGCCCCTCCGCATCCCGCAAGAGCGAGGACCAGGGTCGAAACCGCGGCGATCCTCATCGTCCCTCCCCCTTCCGCATCTACTTCAGCAGGTGCAGCAGACAGCACAGTGCCATCAGCCCTGCGACGGCCAGTATCGCAACAACGAATCCGGATCGTCTTGCACGATCGCTCATTGTCGTGTCCCCCGGTATCCGGCCGCAGCGATGGCATCGAGGATCCGGTCGTCGGACGGGTCCTCCGCGGATTCCGTCCAGACGCGGGCGACCTTCTCATCGTACAAGACCTCCACCCGTGTCACGCCCGGGACCCTCGCGATCCGGGCCTGGATGGCGACCGCGCACCCCTCGCAGGTCATCCCCTCGATCGCGTATCCGCGCGCTTCCCCGGGGATCGGCGCGGCGGAGGGCGTGCTTGCGCCCCCGCTCCCCAGGAAGGCGCCGACGTAGTTCGGGAACAGCGCGAAGACGAGCACGACGGCCGTCGCCACCCATAACATCCCCTTGTTGAGTCTCCGGAGCTTCGGATCCGGCGCCGCGCAGGATGTCCCGGGACCGCAGCGCCCCTTGCGGAAGTAGACGAGGTAGAAGCCGACGGCCAGAAGCAATCCCGTCGCCCCGAGAAGGTGGACCCGGTACGCCTCGAAGAATCCCGCAACGCCGGCCGTCGACACGCCGAACGCAATCAGCAGCAGCGGCAACCAGCAGCAGGCCGAGGAGAAGATCGCCGCGACGACGGCTCCCGCCGTCGCCCAGAGCCCTACATTGCGTCGGGTTTCCGGACCGGCCGCGACGCTGGGTTGCTCCTCCCGACAGCAGTCGGGGGTCTCCTTGGAAGCCGTTGAGCTTGCCTCTATTGCACCGGCGTTCGTCGCGTGTTTCATCCGCGCCTCCTGGATCACCTTGTGCACGTTCCCCAGGCAGCAGGAGCCTTGCGGGTTTGTCTCCTCGCAATGGTCCAGGCCGCGCTTGCACATCGCGGCGATCGCATCGGGGACGGTCGACGTCCCGGTCGCCCGCATCTGTCCCTCGATCTCCTCCACGGTATGGTCGAAGCAGTAGCAGACCGGCCGCGGGGAGCCGGTCTCCTTCTGTCCGATGCGTACCCGGACACGGCCCTTTCCGACGCGAAGCCCGGTGTCCGGATGGAAGTAGGCGACGTCGCATCCGGGGGAGGCGCAGAACTGGAATCCGTCCGCGCCCACCGGCAGGTCTCCCGTGATCAGGGAGGCGACCGTGACGACGCCGACAGGCTTGCCCTTCCCGCCGCAGGCGGGACAGGAGCGGGACGACGCCGGTGTCTGCGTGGCCGCGGATCCGCGCGCAGGTTCGGTGCTCATGCCCGTATTCTCCACCCTCCACCCAGGTATAGGGTCAAGGGGAAATCCGGACGAATCTTCAGGAGGTGCGCTTTCCCTTCGAAGAGGTCTCGATACGGATCTTCTTCAGGACGAAGCAACTTCCGGACTTCTCGCCGCCCTTGCACTTCCTGAGCGACTTCCGGAGCACGGCGCGGACCCGCTGCAGGTCCTTCATCCGCCGGTCCAGATCCTTCATCCGGCCCTCGATCAGCACCTGGACCTTCCCGCACGCCGACAGACGACCGGCATCGAATTTCAGCAGGTACGCGACGTCGTCCAGCGTGAACCCCATCGCCTGGGCCGCGCGGATGAATCGCAGGCGCTCCAACGTCTCGGGCGTGTAGACGCGGAAGCCGCCGGACGTGCGTCCGTCGGGGCGCAGGAGCCCCTCTCTCTCGTAGAAGCGGACCGTGGAGACCCGGACGTCGGCGTCCCGGGCGAGATGCCCGATGGTGAGGACCGGGTGCATGCCCCTCCAGCCTACAGATCCTTGCTCAACCCGAGCCCGAACAGCCAGTCCATCTCGAACGTATCCCCGCCTCCGCGGGAACTCACGTCGTAGACGTACATCCCCGAGGGGGCGAGGGTGACGCCCCTCCCCAGCACGATCGGAGCGCTCAACCGTACGCCCTGGAGGGAAAACCCCGAGTTCTCGTCGGTCGCGCTGTCCCAGGACGCCCGGTCCTGATAGAGGAGGGCGTACTGCAGGCGCGCCCCGAATCGGTCCGAGATGCGGACATGGGGCCCCGCGGAGAAGTCGAACTCGGGGGGCCCCTGGTAGCGCTTGCGGTTCTCGTAGAGGGGGACGCGCGCGCCCGCCTCGCACGCCAGGTTCCAGCGCCCCCAAGTCGAGCTGTACCCGGCGCGCAGAAGGGGATCCACGGTGCCGTTGCCGAACTGGATGTGTTGGTGCCGGATCCCCGCATCACCCAGGTGGAACGGGTTCCGCTCGGTCTGGCCGGTCGGCAGCGCCACGCCGAGGCGCACGAACGCCGAGTCCCCCTCCCCGCGCAGGACCCCCTTCCACCCC
>JACQRN010000113.1 GCA_016206515.1 Planctomycetota bacterium
CTCGATCGAGACCGCCCTGCGCACCCTCCAGGCCCATCCCGGGGAGTGCTACTTCTGGGCGACGCATACGGGAGCGGAGCTGGATCTCCTGCATGTACGCGGGCGCAGGCGGATCGGGTTCGAGATCAAGCGGTCTTCCTCTCCCGGCCTGACCCCCTCCATGCGGATCGCGATGAAGGATCTGCATCTGGCGCGGCTCCTGGTCGTCCACGCCGGACACGAGCGCTACCCCCTGGCGCGCAACGTGGAGGCCGTTCCTCTCGGCATGCTCGCGGGCGCGCTGTGATGGATCTGATTATTTCCCGTACCTCCTTATAAACCGCGCATTCCCCACGCGCTTCGTGATCCCCTGCTTGTCGAACCACTCCAGGAGCGGGATCACGAACTTCCGCGTGGTCCCCAGAATGTCGCGGAACCTCGCCGACTCGACCTCGCCTTCCTTCGCGGCGGCCTCGCGCAGGGCGGCCTCGGCGCGCGCGGCGGCGTCCTTGTGGAAGGCGAGGTCGGGGGCGACCTCGATCAGGGCGCCGCGCTGCAGCAGGAGGTCGTAGTACGTCTTCCCCTTCGCGCCGTGCCTCGCGAGGACCTCCGAGGGGCGCGGGGGGGAGAACTTCCCTTCCTGGAACGCGCGCTCGATCTCGGCGAGCGCCGCCTCCTCGTCGCGCGATAGCGACGCCCCGCGTCCGGCGAGCGCCAGGAGGCCGCCGGTCATCTCCTTGGCCTTTCCCTGGGCGAGGAGCGTGTCGAGCACCCAGTCGCCCAGGGGGGCGGGCACATTCAGGCCCGCGCGCAGGTCGGGGCCGCTCAGGCCGATCTCGAGTTTGTGCGCGTCGTGCCAGGCGCCGAGCGTCTCCTCCGCGCGCGCGCAGAGGGCATCGAGCCGTGCCTGTCCGATCCACCCCTTGCCCGCGGGGTGGGCGACCGCCTTCCCCGACGAGGCGGCCTCCTTCAGCCAGTTGGCGACCTCGTCCGGCCGCCGCAGCACGGCGCGGGCGATCTCGCCCGGCTCGTGGATCGCGCCGGGGGGCTCGTCGAGGAGCGCGAGGAACCTCTCCTTGGGGCGGTCGACCTCCGTGCGGGCCTTCACGAGCGCCTCCTGCACGTCGGCGCGCGTCCGGTGCAGGCGCCGGTTCGAGACGGCGACGACCCGGCCCCCCCCGATGGTGATCTCCGGGGAGTGGAGGCGCACCACCAGCCGGTCGCCCGGGACCAGGACCGTCTCGGACTCCAGGCGCAGCTGCGCGAGGCACTCCTCCCCGGGGGAGAGCGACTTCTTTCCGACGAGGACCAGTTTTCCGATCGCCTCGTCGGTCCCGACATGGACGCGGACGCGCGTGAGGTCCTTCAGCGGCCTCGGCGCCAGGGGCCGGTAGCGGAACTCGATCTCCGCCATCCGGACGGCGGCCAGGAGCCCCGGCGGGGCGAGCTGCATCCCGCGCCGGACGTCGCCGACCTCGATGTCGCCGATATTCATGGAAACCGAGTGCCCCGCGGTCGCCTCTGTTTGTTTCTGGCCGTACGCCTGGATCCCGCGCACGCGCCCGCGCTTGCCGCCGGGCAGGAGCTCCACCGGCTCGTCGACGCGGATCCGGCCGGACATCGGCACCCCGGTGACGATCGTCCCGAACCCCTGCTTGGAGAAGACGCGCTGGATCGGGAGCCGGAACACGCCCATCGTGTCCTTCACGGGGATGTCGCGGATCGCCTCGTGCAGCGCCTCGCGCAGGGCCGGGATCCCCTCCCCCGTCCGCGCCGAGACGCGGACGATCGGCGCGCCTTCCAGGGGCGTCCCCTTGAGGAACTCTACGAGGTCGGAGGCGACCAGCTCCGCCATCTCCTGGTCGACGAGGTCGATCTTCGTCAGCGCCACGACGCCGCGGCGGATCCCCAGGAGATCCGCGATGGTGAGGTGCTCTCTCGTCTGCGGCATCACCGAGTCGTCGGCGGCGACGACCAGCAGCATCAGGTCGATCCCCGACACCCCGGCGACCATGTTCCGGATGAACCGCTCGTGGCCGGGGACGTCGACGAGCCCCGCGACGCAGTCGGGCCCGACCTCGAACGGGGCGAACCCCAGGTCGATCGTGATCCCGCGCGCCTTCTCCTCCGGGTGCGTGTCCGTGTCGACGCCGGTGAGCGCCTTGACCAGCGACGTCTTGCCGTGGTCGATGTGGCCTGCGGTTCCGATCATCACGCGACGCATCGGGGAGGAAGTCTAATCGAGGGGAGGAATGGGAGGGGCTATCCGGTCCGGCGGAGCCGCTTGACGTGCTGGCCCGGTTGTGAGGAGGCCAGATCGTGGTGTGCCTGGAGGTTCATCCAGAACTCCGGCGTCGTGCCGAGCGCCTGCGACAGGAGCCAGGCGGTCTGGGGCGTGACGCCGCGCTTGCCGCGGACGATCTCGTTGACCCTCTGGACGGGGATCCCCAGGTGACGGGCGAGGTCGACCTGGGTGACCTCCATCGGATCCAGGAACTCCTTGGCAAGGATCTCGCCGGGGTGCGTCGGAATGCGGCTGCGCGGGATCATGACGGCTCCTTACCTGTGGTAGTCGGTGACGCGGACATCGTGGGCGACCTGCTCGGACCACCGGAACACGATCCGCCACTGATCATTGACTCGGATGCTGTGGAAGCCGCGGAGATCCCCCCGGAGCGCCTCCAGACGGTTGCCGGGTGGCATGCGAAGGTCAGCCAGCGCATGGGCGGCGTGGACCATGTCCAGTTTCCGGATCGCCGCCGCACGGATGTCCGCCGGGAAACCGCGGGAACGTGCGGACGGGTGCCCATGGTAGAGATCTCCGGTCGCGGCGTCGCCAAAGGAACGGATCACCTCCTATCGGAATGTACTGCTTTCACGGTATTCGTGCAATTTCGTTCATGGAGCCATGGATGCAGCTGTGATAACCGTTGCCCTAACGCCCCTGGATTCATCGTCGTCTCCCGGTTGCGGTACGATGTCCCCGTGGGCCGCGTTCTGGTCGTGGACGACGAGCAGGGGATCTGCCAGGCGTTCCGGGAGGTCCTGGAGGAGCGCGGGCACAAGGTGGAGGTCGCCGCGACCGCCGAGAGGGGGCTGGAACGCGCGGACGACTTCCGGCCGGAGGTCGTGATCCTCGACGTCTGCCTGCCGGGGATGGATGGATTGTCTGCCCTGCGACAGTTCCGCGCGCGGCAGCCGGCCCCCTCGGTGATCGTGATCACCGCGCAGGAGACGTACAAGACGGCGGTCGCGGCGATGCGGGAGGGGGCGTTCGAGTTCCTCCCGAAGCCGATCGACCTCGACGTGGCGACCGTGCACATCGAGAGGGCGTTTGCGCAGGCGTCGCTGAATGAGGAGGTCGCTCGTCTGCGCGCGCTGCTCGCCCGGCAGGGGGAGGGGACGGCGATGGTGGGCCGCTCGCTCCCGATGCAGGAGATCTACAAGCAGATCGGGACGCTCGCCGCGACCGACGTGGCGGTCCTCGTGCAGGGGGAGAGCGGCACGGGGAAGGAACTCGTCGCGCGCGAGATCCACGCGGCGTCCCGGCGCTCGGCGGGCCCGTTCGAGCCGGTCAACTGCGCGGCGCTCCCGGAGACGCTCCTGCAGAGCGAGCTGTTCGGCCACGAGAAGGGGGCGTTTACGGGCGCCGCCTCGCGCCACGCGGGACGGTTCGAGGCGGCCCACGGCGGGACGCTCTTCCTCGACGAGATCGGGGAGATGCCGCTCCCCACCCAGGGGGTCTTCCTGCGCGTCCTCGAGGAGAAGACGATCCAGAGGCTCGGAGACGCCTCGCGCGTGGCGGTGGACGTGCGGGTGGTCGCGGCGACCCACGCGGACCTCGCCGCGCGGGTGCGTGACGGGACGTTCCGCGAGGACCTCTACTACCGCCTGCGGGTCGCGGAGGTTAGGGTTCCGCCCCTGCGCGAGAGGCTCGACGACCTGCCGCTGTTGGTCACGTCGTTCCTCTCTCAGCAGGGACATCCGGGTGGCATCACCGACGAGGCGATGGTGGTCCTGCGGCGCCACCCCTGGCCGGGGAACGTCCGCGAGCTGCGCAACGCGATCGCACACGCCTCGGCGATGTCGCGCGGCATCGCGCTGACGCCTTCGCACCTCCCCGATGCGGTCCGCGCGGGGCTCGACCCCGCCTCGACCGACGCGGCTCTGGAGCGGCTCGTGCGCGCCGCGATCTCCTCTGCGCCGCAGGGGACGCCCTTGCACGAGGCGGTCCTGGCGCGGTTTGAGAAGCCCCTGCTGCGTCTCGTCATGGAGGAGGAGGGGGGGAACCAGGTCCGCGCCGCAGCGCGCCTGGGGATCCACCGCACGACGCTGCGGGGAAAGCTCGCCCAGCACGGGCTGACGGGGAAGGAGGAATAGGTGGGCGAACCTTTCCTCGTCGGTTTCCGCGGCGGCTCGATGGCTCCCACGATCCCGGACGGGGCGACGCTGGAGGTGTTCCCCGTGGGGGACGCCGACCGGATCGAGGGGGAGGTCGTCCTGTTCTCGCGGGGCGGCTCTCTGACGACCCACCGGTGCATCGCGGACCTGGGGGGCTGGCTCCTGGAGCGGGGCGACGCGGGCGGGCCCGTCGGCGCCGTGCCGCGCGGCTCGGTGGAGGGGATCGTCCGCCGTTTCTGTCGCGGCGCAACGGACGGGGGAGGGGACTGGGAGGAGGTTCGGCGTCCTGCCCTCCCCGCTCGCTCCCGCGCCCTGGCGCGCGTCCACCGCGCCCTGCGCTCCTGCGGCGCGGCGAGGCTTCCGTTCGCGCGCCCCGTCGCGCGCGCGGTCTGGCGACGCCTCCTGGCGTGAAAACCGCGTGAAGCCGGTCACGCTCGCCGTCACTTGCGGCGACCCGGAGGGGATTGGCCCCGAGGTCGCCGCGAAGGCGCTCGGGGCTCTGCTCCCGCGCGACGATGTCGAGTTCCTCCTCCTGGGGCCGCACTCCCTGTGGGGCGAGGCCCTGACGCGCTGGGCCCCGCGTGTGCGCCTCCTGGCGGACCGCTCCCCCGGCGACCCGGGGCACCCGCCGGATGGGGTGACGCTCCTGGTCCCCGAGGGGCGCGGCCCCGAACGAGGCGGAACCTCCGGAGGTCGGATCGCGATGCGAGCCTTGGACGCGGGGATCGTTCTCGCGCAGGCCGGGATCGCACGGGGGATCGTCACCGCGCCCCTGGCGAAGGATCGCCTGCCGGAGCGGGACGATGCGCCGGGGCGCTGGCACGGGCAGACGGAGATCCTCGCCTCGCGCTGCAACGCGGACCCCTTGATGGCGTTCTGGACCGGCTCGCTCCTCGTCGGGGTCGCCACCGATCACATCCCCCTGCGGGACGTGCCGCGCTCCGTGACCGCCGCGCGCGTGGAGGGGTGCCTGCGCCTCCTGGCCGCGGCGCTC
>JACQRN010000126.1 GCA_016206515.1 Planctomycetota bacterium
GGGCACAGCAGCTCGCAGAGGCGGCAATCCACACAGGCACCGTGCCGGACAACCTCCGGGGGGTAGTACCCCTTGGTGTTGAACCGTTTCGAGAGCGTCAGGACCTTCCGTGGACAGAATTCGATGCACCACTGGCATCCCTTGCAGCGCTCGGGGATAATCACCACCTCGCCGACCGGAACCTTCTTCTTCCCTTCGTCGAGCGGCGTTCTCCAGAAGCGCGGCAGATCCTGGGACGTCCGAGCGGACATGTTTGCCGTAACCCGCGCAAATTCCATGCCTTACATGAAATCATGCATGTCGCAATAGCCGTGGGCGGGATACACATCACCGCAACCCCTTAGCACGGAAGATCGAACGCCATCGGAACAATCCGGCTCTTCATCTCATGGGTGGGCAGGCGAAGAGGCGAACCCTCTCCGGAAAAACAGGGGCGCACGAAAAAAATCGCACATGGATCAGACCGTACCAGGTCAGCCCGGGCTCGCCGCAGCCTCGCCGATCCGCGGGAGGAGGATCCGGACCCGCTCGCGATAGGTCGCGAGCCCCTCCGAGATCCGCTGGGCGACTTCCTCCTCGAGGAGGACCAGACGCGCCAGGTCCAGGACGACGCGCTCGCGCTTGCGCCGGAGCGCCCTGCGCATGCTCTCGATCAGCCGCGACGCCCCGCCGGTGTCGAGCGTCCCGGCGACGCGGACCCAGACGGTGGAGAGAGGGCGCCTCTCGACCTCCACCGTGTGCTCCCCGGAGAGGATGCGCAGCCGGTTCCATACGCGGCCCGCTCGCGCGCCGGGGATGCGGAAGGTGTGGCGGATGAGGCGCGGATGCTGGAAGAGGCCGAGCTTCAACGTCAGCCCCGTCCAGGCCGCCAGGCAGGTCGCGGCGAGGGCACGGGTGCGCTCCGTCCATGTCGGACGCCCGAGCGCGGCGTGGACCCGTTCCTGAAGGCGCGCGATCCGCAGACGGACCCGGCGCGTGGGACCGAAGAGCACTCCGGCGCGGAAGACGGGGTACGCCTGGCGGATCTCCGAGGCGAACCGCGCCGCCTTGGCGCGCAGGAACGCGTTCGGGGAGCCCTTGAGCTTGAGGTACCCCAGAAGCCACGTGTCGATCGAACGGTAGATCGACGGGCCCAGGCGCCGGAAATCCTCGCGGAAGCATCGCGCCTGCGCCGCCTCGATCTGCGCGCTCGCCATCGTCGGGTGCGTCACCATCGCCGCGAATCCGGTGCAGCGGCGGTAGTACCGTTCGGGGTCCTCGGTGAGATCGCGATGCAGAAGCCCCTCCTTGACCACGCGGTCGAAGAAGGGGGTGCCGGGCGTCGGCCCGTAGATGAGGAACTGGCCCAGGTCCGGCTTGAGCGCCAGGAGCCCCGACAGCTCCTCCTCGATGATCTGTGGGGTCTGGTACGGGAGCCCGACGATCATCGACGCGAGGATGCCGACGCCGTGCTCGCGCAGGTCCCGGAACAGCTCCGCCACGGGGCGCCCCTGCTGCTTGGCGAACCCCGAGCGGGTCCCCTCGTACCCGATCCAGAACCCGTCGATCCCCATCTCGAGGATCTCCTGGACCGTGTACTGGCTGATCGCCCGGACGGACGCGAAGACGAAGATCGACAGGGGGCGTCCATCCTCCTGCACGCAGTCGCGGAATTCCATGGCGCGCTTGCGGTTCAGCAGGAAGTCCTCGTCGAGGACGACGATCGACATCCCCGGCTCGATCTCCTGGTAGCGCACGACGGCCCGGTAAATGTCGCGCCCCGTGGGGAGCAGGCGCACGTGCCGACGCTTGAAAAAGTGGGAGGTGCAGCAGAAGTCGCACCCGTTCGGGCACCCGAGCCCGGCGAACACCATCCCCGTGCGGGAGACCTCGGTCCCGAAGACGCGCAGACGGCTCACCACCTGCGGGTGGCGGTGCGGCATCGCAATCGGCGGCTCCCCGAGACTGCGCCGCATGAAGGTGACCCCCTCCTCGCGGCAGATCTCGTCGCCATACGGACGCAACACCTCGTCGGAGAGAACCGTCCCGTACCCCCCCAGGACGATCCGGGCGCGGGGGGCGTGCTGGCGGATCAGGGCCACGACCTCCTTCATCCGGTGGAACGTGGAGAGGACGAACGAGACGCCGACGACGTCGTACCCGCCGCGCAATTCCCGCACGAGTTCGCGCCGCGTCGGGTACTGGAGCACCGTGGTCGGGGCTTCCAGGTTCTCCGCGATGTACTCGAGGGAGAAGTGGATGTGCGTGGCGCGCGGGGAGAAGAGCCCCTGCGCGCGGGTGACCTGGCCGTAGAGGAGCTCGTAGCCGACGCTGGGCGCGTCGCCGTATCGCACGCCCAGGGGGCGGCAGACGCTGGTAAGGAGAACCTTCGTGGGAGCCGTGCCTTCTATGGTACCGATGATACCGGCTGGGGGCGGCGAGGTGCGCACTTCGGCGAGAGTTCGCACGAGACGCAGACGTCCCCCTCGCCTTGCGGGCCGTAGGAGGGGGATTCGAAAGGCCGGACATCGGCGTCGGGGATCTCGAACACCTCGCGCTCGGCGCGCACGACCGCCTCCCATGCACGGCCCAGCCCCGCAAGGGCACCCCCCTCCGCCGCGGCCTCGAAGCGCCTGGCGAAGGCTCCCGCCCAACACGCCAGATGCGACCGGACGAACTCCCTCTGGGCCCGGCGGCAAGTCTCGACCTGCTCCGGGGTGCCCCGCCCGCGGGCGTGCGACTCCTTGCAGGCGAGAAAGTGCATGAA
>JACQRN010000131.1 GCA_016206515.1 Planctomycetota bacterium
CTCCTTGCGAGCTCCCGGCGATCCGGCCTGCGCGCCTACCGTGCCGGCGGGCGGGCCGCGGCGGGACGCTCGATGGGAACTCCCTTGCCGCCCGAGGCGGTTCCGGTGGGGGCGGCGGCCGTTGCCGTCGTCGCCATCACGAAACAGACCCGCCCCGGGGCTGCGACCGCGTGCACGCGTTTACCCAGTTCATTCGGAAGATCGTGGACGCGCCGCTATACGACCGGGCCGACGCCCCGGTCAGGGCGAAGGCGCGCCGGAGATCGTCCGCAATCGCGCCGGGCACCGCGGGCCGGTTCTGCCGCCACCAGCGCTCCGCCGCCACGACCTCGCCGGCGGCGCGGAGCGTGACCTCGATCCGCAGCACCCTGGCGATCCTCTACGTGCGCTTCGACGGCTGTCGAAAGAGGTCCTCGGGCGTGATCGTCTCGCCACGATCTGCCTGCCCGATCGACTCCAGGAGCGCCTTCTCGTCCGCATCGGATATCTCGAACATCCCGTCGTGGTCGGCGGCGACGATCGTGACGGTAGCTCCTCTCACCGATCCTTGCATTTATGGAATTTAGATCCATAATTGCAAGTATGATTCCACGCCGCCTGCTCCCTGCTCTTACCACCGCCCTGGCCGAAGCGCCGGCCGTGGCGATCCTGGGGCCTCGCCAGGCGGGCAAGACCACGCTGGCGCATGAAGTGGCCGAGACGCGGCCGGCGGTCTACATTGATCTCGAATCGGAAGCCGACCGGGCGAAGCTTTCCGAACCCGAGCTCTACCTGTCGCAGCACGCGGATAAGCTCGTCGTCCTCGACGAGATCCAGCGCACGTCGCAGCTCTTCCAGACGTTGCGGGGGCTCATCGATGCGGGGCGGCGGCGCGGGCGGCGCAACGGTCGCTTTCTCGTCCTCGGTTCGGCGTCGATCGACCTGCTCAGGCAGTCGAGCGAGTCGCTCGCCGGGCGCATCCGCTACCTGGAGCTCGCCCCGCTGGACGCCGGCGAGGCCGGTCGCAAGCGACTCCATACGCTCTGGCTGCGCGGCGGATTCCCGGAGAGTCTCCTGGCCGCCTCGGATGCCGCGAGCCTGCGCTGGCGTACGGACTTCATCCGTACGTACCTTGAGCGCGACATCCCGCAGCTCGGGCCGCGCATTCCGGCGGAGACCCTGCGTCGTCTCTGGACGATGCTCGCCCACCAGCAGGGCGGGCTGCTCAACGCCGCGGCGCTCGCCCGCGCGCTCGCCGTGGACGGCAAGACGGTTGCCGCCTACCTCGACCTGCTCGTGGACCTGCTCCTGGTGCGTCGCCTTACGCCGTGGCACGGCAACGTCCGCAAGCGGCTGGTCAAGTCGCCGAAGGTTTACATCCGCGACTGCGGGCTGGCGCATGCGCTGCTCGGAATCGGCGAGCGCGAAGCGCTGCTCGCGCACCCGGTGGCGGGCGCAAGCTGGGAGGGCCTGGCCATCGAGTCGCTGATCGCCGCCGCGCCATACGGCACCGAGGCCCATTTCTTCCGGACCTCGGCCGGTGCCGAGGTCGACCTGCTGCTGAAGTTCCCCGGCCATCGCGAGCCCTGGGCGATCGAGATCAAGCGCGGACTCGCGCCGAAGCTTGAGCGCAGCTTCCACCTAGCCTGCGAAACCGTTCGACCGGAACGCCGGTTGGTGGTCTACGGCGGCAACGAGCGCTTCCATCTCGCCGATGGCGTGGAGGCGGTTCCGCTCCCCGATCTGGTGGAGGAGCACTCCGTGCCATGAGTCCATTCGCCTTCCTCCGGCGCGAATGGCCCGATTGTCTACCCCCCCCTCCGTTACCTGGGGGCGTCCTTGCTCCCCTGCAGATACCTCCAGGCGTGGGCGAACCACTCCCGGATGCGGCGACGCGCCTTCACGCCCGGGCATTCGTGCTGGCCGAGCGTCTTCCCGACCGGGCAGGGACGGCAGTTGGGAGGGGGGATGGGCGCTTCCGCCGCTCTGTGCGGGGACGTCTTCACGACACTCTTCGCGTTCGCCATCCTCGCCTCCGTTCCGCGGCGGTCTGGACGCCGCCCTTTCTCGCGCTATCGCTTCGGACGTTTCGCGGCGCCCTGCTTGTCGTGTCCCCCGGAGCAGGCCGCGCAGCAGGAGCCGATCCGCCGCATCCCGTCGAAGACCAACTCCTTCTGCTCGGGGGGGAGGAGGTTCTCGGCCATCGGGAACAGGACCTCGTTCTCCTTCTGGATGTGGAGGCGCAGGTGGCTTACGAAGGCGTCGGTCGCGCGGCGAAGAGGCGGTGCACTCCCCGCCTGCTCGATCGCCGCGCGCAGGTCGCGCAGAAGCGTCTTCTCCTTCGCGTGTTCCTCGAGCATGCAGGCGACCGGCCCCGAGTCGACTCCGATATGTTCCCCGAGGGCGGGGAACAGCACCTCCTCCTCCTTGCGGCGGTGGAGCTGCAGGTCGAACTCGAAGAACGACAGGAGCGCCCCGGCGGCCTGCCGGTCGCCGTCCGTCACGGCCTCCTGCAGCCGATCGAGCTTTTCGAGGACCGTCTTGTGTTCGTTCACCAGGATCTCCGTCAGAGCCATCGTCTTTCCCTCCTCCTCCTGCCTACGTCTTGTACGTCTTGTCTTGGGGTTCGTCCCCGGCGTCCGGCGCATTTCCACGCAGTTCCTCCGCGGCTTTTCTCACGCCCCGCGCCAGGGCGGGAAGGCGCGAGGCGCCGAACAGGAGCAATACCAGGAGCGTGAGAAGCAGGATTTCGCCCCATCCGAGCCCCCAGAACGCCGCGTGCATGTCCCCCCCCTCCTCTCTTTGCCGCCCGGGAGGGTGTTTAGCAAACAGGGTGCCGCGGTATCCTGGGCCGCATGGACGAGGCGCATTTCCGCGAGTTGTGCGATTACCTGGGGTTCGACGCGGCCCGGGTGGGTTCCCTCTCCGGCGTGTTGGGGGTGGTCGAGCCAGCCTTCCCGAAGATCATCGACGAGTTCTACGCCATGATCCTGGCGCACCCGGGGACGCGCAGGATCCTGCGGTCGGAGTCCCAGGTCGGGGCACTCAAGAAGTCGCTTTTGGAGTGGATGAGCAGTTTCTTCACGGATGCGCGCGACGGGGCGTATCTCGAGAGGCGCAACCGGATCGGGAAGGTCCACGTCCAGATCGGCCTGGCGCAGGTGTACGTCTTCGCCGCGATGGGGCTCGTGCGGGACCGGCTCGCGGCGGCCGCCTCGCGGATCCCCGATGCGAAGGGGAGGCAGGCGTACCTTGCCGCGCTCCACCGGGGGCTCGAGGTCGAGCTGGCGATCCTGGCGGACGGGTACATGGAGGCGGACAAGTACCGGGACCTGATCGAGAACGCCCCGGAGATGATTCACAGCGTCGACCGGGAGGGGCGGTTCCTCCTCGTCAACGGGACGGAGCAGAGGCTTCTCGGGTACACCCTCGAGGAGTTCCAGAGGCTCCGGATCGACGACATCGTGCCGGAGGCGCGGCGGTGGGAGGTCCGGTCCCACATCCAGCGTGTTTTCGAGCACGGGCTCAGCCATGTCGAGACCCAGTTCATCACCAAGGATGGCAGGGTCCTGGATGTCGAGATCCACGCCACCGGCCAGCGCGACCGCGTGACGGACCGGATCGTCGCCACGCGGGCCTATGTGAGGGACATGACCGAGCGGAACAAGCTGCAGCAGACGCTGATCGCCAAGGAGAGGCTGTCGGCGATCGGAGGGATGGCCGTGACGCTCGCCCACGAGATTCGCAACCCGCTCGCGGGGCTCTCGGGGGCGCTCCAGGTCATGGAGCGCGCCGCTGCTGTACAGAAGCGTGAGACCGGAATCTATGCGGAGCTGCAAGGCCAGATCCGGAGGCTCAATCGCCTCGTCGAGGATCTCCTCCAATACGGGCGCCCCATCACGCTGCGGTCCCAAAGGACGGCGCTCGGGGATCTTGTGACGCGCACGTTCGATCTCCTCCGGGAGGGGCGGGAGTTCAAGGATGTGGCCCTGGATTTGCGGGGGTCGGCCCGGGAGACCCCCGTCATGATCGATCCCTCGGTCCTGCAGCAGGCGTTCCTGAACCTGTTCCTCAACTCGGCGCAGGCGATCGGGGGGAACGGGACGATCCGCGTAGGGGTCGACCGGGAGGGGGACGGGATCCTCCTGACGGTCGCCGACACCGGTCCCGGGATCCCCGCCGAGGCGGCCGGAAGGCTCTTCACCCCCTTCTTTACGACCAAACCGCAGGGGACGGGGTTGGGCCTGTCGATCTGCCGACGCATCATCGAGGCGCACGGGGGCCGGATCGACGTCAAACTCGACGGAACGCCCGGTGCGGAGTTCCGCATCTTCCTGCCTTTGGAGGCGGCCTGAATCGTGGCCGGCACGATCCTGGTGGTCGACGATGAGAAGCTGGTCCGCTGGTCCCTGAGGGAGCGGCTCTCGCAGGATGGTTTCCGCGTTGTGGAGGCTCAGGACGGCGCGCGCGCGCAAGAGGCGTTCCGGGAGGGGGTCGACCTGGCGCTCCTCGACTACCGGTTGCCGGACACCGACGGCATGAAGCTCCTGGAGTCGTTCAAGGGGATCGACCCGGACGTCCCGGTCCTGATCGTCACGGCGCACGCGACGGTCGACAACGCGGTCGAGGCGATGCGCAAGGGCGCCTTCGACTACGTGACGAAGCCGTTCAACCTCGAGGAGATGTGCGTGAAGGTGCAGAAGGCGCTCGAGACGCGCCTCCTGCGCCGCGAGGTGCGCGAGGTCCGGCGCGAGAAGAAGGCGGCGTACGGGTTCGACACCTTCGTCGGCAGGGACCCGAAGATGGAGACGATCTTGCAGATGGCGCGGACGGTCGCCCTCTCCCCGGCCACCACGGTCCTGATCCAGGGGGAGAGCGGCACGGGGAAGGAGCTGGTGGCCCGCGCGCTTCACGAGGGCTCACCGCGGAGCGGGCTCCCGTTCATCCGGGTGAACTGCGCGGCC